>NZ_CP017258.1:1500000-1758337 GCF_002022005.1 Campylobacter pinnipediorum subsp. caledonicus | reverse complement strand
AATTAAACCTTTTTTGTAATAAAATATACTCCTTATTTTATCTTAAATTTAATAAATTTTAACTTTTTCACTATGTGAATAAGTAGTGAATAACTATTGAAAAGGATGTGATGAAAATTTTAGGAATAGATCCGGGTTCTAAAAACTGTGGTTATGCTATCATTGAAAAGACCCCTAAAAAAACGGTTTTGATTGAGGCTGGGCTTATAAAAATAAAACCAAATAATCTTCAATATCAAATCACAGAACTATGTGAAGGACTTGATGTGATTTTTAAAAATCATAGTTTTAATGAAGTGGCCATTGAAGACATATTTTTTGCTTACAACCCAAAAACCGTTTTAAAATTAGCTCAATTTCGTGGAGCATTAAGCCTTAAAATACTTCAAATCCACGGTGATTTTGCTGAATATACTCCACTTCAAGTAAAAAAAGCTGTAACAGGAAAAGCAAAAGCTACAAAAGAACAGGTTGCTTTTATGGTAAAAAAAATTTTGGGAATTACAAAAGAGATAAAGCCACTTGATATAACAGATGCTATCGCTATCGCCTTAACTCATGCAAATAATCTAAGAATACAACAATAATTTATAGGAAAATTTGTAGTAAATAAAATTTAGTGGTATTGTATTGGCTTATTTAGTCTTTATCTATGACTGTATTAACAACTATAATGATAAATTCAAGTATAAAGCCATATTAGATATTTGCTTTGAAAAATGAAATATATGCCCTACTCTCAAATGATTAGTATAAAAATTAAATAGATAGATATATGTTTTATTTTTTTTAATCATATTTATTGGATTTTAGAGACTGCTTTTGTTCTATATTTATTACTGCTTTATTTTTTGATATAAATAGTGTTAGCTTTTCTGCTGTGCTTGTTATTATAGATATAAACTTTAGTGTAGCACCTTATGGAATGGTTGAAATTTTATCTTGTATATTGATTGCTATTATTTATATGGTTTTAATTAAATTTAATTATAAATTTTAGTTAAATTATCCAAATTTGAAGTAGCATTTAGTAAAAGCATATCGGCTAAGACTATTCTAACCATAGCTGTTACTACAACACTTCCTCTTATGCCTATACAAGGGTCGTGTCTTCCTCTTAGCTCAAACTCAACATTTTGATTTTCTAAATTTGTAGTTTTTTGTGATTTGAAAATAGATGGTGTTGGCTTAAAATGGCTTTTTAAAATGATATCATTTGAGTTGCTTATCCCGCCTAAAATTCCACCAGAATGATTTGTCAAAAATCCGCTTTCATCCATCTGGTCGTTATTTTGTGACCCAAACATACAACTAGCATTAACCCCCTCGCCTATCTCAATAGCCTTTACTCCATTTATGCCCATTATCGCATAAGCTAGTCTTGCATCAAGCTTATCATAAAGCACTTCTCCAAGTCCAGCAGGAACACCACTAGCTTTTGTAAAGACACAAGCCCCTACACTATCGTGAGTTTGTTTTGCTTTTAAAATTTCATCTTTCATAGCCTCTTCTTTTCCTAAGGAAAAAATTTCAGATTTTCGGGCTAATTCAAAGTCAATATCATCAGCTAAAATATTTCCAACTTTCAAAACACCACTTTGGACTTTGATACCAAACTCATTTAACAAAAGAGCAGAAAAAGCACCACCTACAACACGAACAGCAGTTTCACGAGCGCTTGATCTCCCTCCTCCTTTATAATCACGAATTTTAAATTTTTTAAAGTATGTAAAATCAGCATGTCCAGGTCTAAAAATATTTTTTAGATTTTCATAATCATTTGATTTTTGATTTTGGTTAAAAATCGCAAAACCTATCGGAGTACCAGTGCTAAATCCTTCAAATATGCCACTAAAAATTTCTAATTTATCAGCTTCATCTCTTGGTGTTGAAAATTTATTTTTTCCGGGTCTTCTTTTGTCTAACTCACTTTGCAAAAACTCTTCATCTATTTTTATACCAGCAGGCAGCCCATCTATAACTCCACCTATGGCTTTTCCGTGGCTTTCTCCAAATGTCGTTAGTCTTAATTTTACTCCAAAAGTATTCAAGCATTATCCTAATGTTTTATTTTTTCTAGTGCTATTTTTGCCGCTTTTTGTTGAGCCTCTTTTTTTGAGTTTGCTATGGCTCTTGAAATTTCTGTGTTGTTTATAAAAAGTGCTATTTCAAACTCTTTTTTATGATCTGGTCCAAAACTTCTTACAAGTTCATAAGTAGGAGTTACTCCTAGATTTGATTGAGTTATTTCTTGAAGTGATGTTTTATAGTCTTTTGCTAAGTTTAAAAGATCTATTTTTGGATAGCACTCTTCTAAGACCCTTATGGCTATCTCTCTTACTTTTTCAAGTCCTGACTCAAGATAGATAGCACCCATAACAGCTTCAAAGACATCGCTTAAAATGCTTGGTTTTTCTCTTCCACCGTTGTTTTCCTCGGCGGTAGAAATATATACAAATTCTCCTAAATGTAAATTTTTTGCCATATTTGCAAAACTTTTTTCATTTACAAGAGCGGCTCTTAATTTACTCATATCGCCTTCATTTGTCTTTTTAAATTTCTTAAAGAGATATTCACCAACTATCAAATCCATAACAGCATCGCCCAAAAATTCTAATCTCTCGTTGTTATAGTTAAATTTAGAGCTTTTATGTGTTAATGCTTCTTTTAAATTTTTCAAATCAATAAAAGTATAATTTAAAATTTTTTCAAGTTTTTTTAATTCATTCATATAAAACTTCCATTTTCTTTTATTTTTATCGCTTCATCTCTTGCCATTTTATCGCACTCTTCGTTTTGTGGGTGTCCATTGTGTGCTTTTACCCAAATCGCATTTATATTGTGTCCTTTTGAAATGCTTATATACTCTTTCCAAAGCTCAATGTTTTTTACCTTTTTAAAATCCTTCTTTATCCAGCCTTCAAGCCATGAATTTACAGAGTTTGCCACATAAGAGCTATCTGTATAAAGCTCTATATTGCAAGGTTCTTTTAATGCTTTTATACCCTCTATAACTGCACGAAGTTCCATTTGATTGTTTGTTGTATTGTTCTCTCCACCACTTTGTTTTTTTATATTTTCTTTGTATTCAAGGATATAAGCCCAGCCACCGGGACCCGGGTTATTTAAGCACGAACCATCACTAAAAAGGCATACTGTTTTCATCATTTTTTTCCGTTATCTGGCTTAAAATTTTTACACTACCCAAAGAGTGGCACATAGGACATCTATAAAAGTGCATTGGAAATGAGTTTTTACATGAGTTGCAAACATAGTTAAAACTCAAATCAGCCTTATCAAATCCTGTATCTTTTAAATTTTTAATAACATTTAATTCAAAGTTATTTATCTGTGCTTTTTCTTTGATGATACCTTTTGCATAAAATAGTGCTTTATACTCTTCATCTTCTAAATTTAACGGCATATTTTGCTGATATAAAATATCAATAACCTCTGAAATAGGCAAAAAGCTAGGAAAGTTTTCAAGGCTTTTATTATTTTTTATCCAAAGTTGCATAGCCATTCTTTTAAGTAATGCAAAATCATTGCTGTATTTTAAAATTTTATCAGTTTTTTCATCTATACTTAGCTCTTTATCATTTAAAACTATATTTGCTTTTATATATGCTCTAGCTATTTTTACATCGGCACCAAGCTCTTGCAATGAGTCAAGTGTTTGTAATGCTTCGTTAAATTTTTTTAACTTTTCATCTATCATAGTTAAAAATCTCAAAGCAATTTCATTTCTTGGGCTTATCTGGACAGCTTGTAAAAATATATTCATACTATTTTGTAAAAAACCAGCCTTAAAATATACACTTCCAAGCTGGGTTAGGATAAATTCTTTTTCTATTTTGTTTTTTACCTTGCTAAGGGCTATGAGATATATACTTATGGCTTTTTCAAAATCACCACTTTTTACAAAGGTCATGGCTAAAACTCCAAGATCGTTTGAGTCTATATCTAGGTTTTTTAGTAGTTGTTTGTGATTGTCACTTATAGAATTTGAATTATCAAATTTTCTTATAAATTTTTCTATCTTTCTTTTTTCATCTTTTTTACTAAAAATGCCCCAAGCATAGCTAAAAAATGCTACCATAAAAATTATGCTAAACAAAACAATAAGTCCAAAAATAGGGTCTCTATGACCTATAAAAAATATATCCACTTTGATCACTTTTTTATTGTATTTAAAGCGCAATTATAGCAAGTTGATTGTATAATCTTGCTTATGATAGAACAAAAAAGTATTGATAGATTATTAGAACAAGTTGATATTGTTGATGTTGTAAGTCATTATGTGGATATTCAAAAATCAGGGGCAAATTATAAATGTGTTTGTCCATTTCACGATGATAGAAATCCAAGTATGAGTATAAGTCCGCAACGACAAATTTATCATTGTTTTTCTTGTAAAGCTGGTGGAAATGCTATAAAATTTATTATGGATTTTGAAAAGCTAAACTATCCAGAGGCGATAGAAAAACTTGCTAGTATTTCAAACTTTACATTAGAATACACAAATAATAACAGTAAACCCATACAAAATAAACAGATTTTAGAAAATGTAAATGCCTTTTATCGTTCTTGTCTTTATAAAAATCAAAATGCATTAAATTATCTTTATTCAAGAGGTTTAAACGATAAGATTATAGAGCATTTTGGACTTGGCTATGCACCTGAAAACAGTGCTACTTTAAGGCTTTTGGAAAATGAAAAAATTTTACCACAAGAGGCACTTGAAGTAGGGATAATAAAACAAAATGAAAAAGGAATTTATGCTAGTTTTATTGAAAGAATAAGCTTTCCTATATACAATCACACATCAAGACTTGTAGGATTTGGTGGTAGGACTATCACAAATCATATGGCAAAATATGTAAATAGTCCGCAAAGTGTTGTTTTTGATAAGTCAAAATTGCTTTATGGATACAATCTAGCAAAACAGACGATTTATCAAAAAAAGAAGGTTATCATAACTGAGGGCTATCTTGATGTTATTATGCTTCATTTGGCTGGATTTACAAATGCTGTTGCTGTTTTAGGAACAGCGCTTACAGAAAAGCATCTTCCACTTTTAAAACGTGAAAATATAAGTGCAATCCTTTGTTTTGATGGAGATGAGGCAGGCATAAATGCTGCTATAAAATCAAGCTTGTTGCTTAGCACAAATGAGATAGATGGTTCTGTTGTTATCATAGATGATGGTGCTGACCCAGCTGATATGGTGTTTGCTAACAAGATAAAAGAGTTAGAAGAGTTGTTTGAGTCAGGAATAGAAATAGGGGAGTTTTATATAAGACAAATAGCCCTTAAATACGACCTAGAACGTCCTGTACAAAAACAAAAGTGTTTAGATGAAATAACACAATTTACTAACAAACTAAAACCTGTTGTTAGTGTTAGTTATAATGATTTGGTTTCAGAGTTAATAGGCGTTAGTATAAATTTAGCTCATAATTTTAAACAAGAAAATTATAAATATAAAAATCAAGAGACAACAAAAAATGTAAATATTAATAACAAAATTTCAAAAGATTTGTTAGAACTTTCTATTTTAAAGACTATGTTTAGTAATGAAAATTTCAAAAAATTTATAATTAGTAATGTAAATAGCTCTTATTTTTTTAATCATTCTGATATTTTTAATGCTATTTTAAATTTAGAAAAAGTTGAGGAAAATACGAGTTTAAGGGAACTTTGGCTTGATGATAGTGCGATAGCTATAGAAGATTTTGATAAATTGCAAATAGCTATTAACAATTTAAAGATAAAATATTTTGAAAATTTGCAAATGAATAAAAGAAAAAGCAAAGATGCAGACAAGCTGGAAGTTTTAGAAAAAATTGCAAAAATTATAAAAGGATTGAAAGAGAAAAATGAAAGCATTGGCATTATTTAGTGGCGGTCTTGATAGCATGCTTGCTATTAAGCTGATTACAGATCAAGGTATAGATGTAGTTGCACTTCATATGGATACAGGTTTTGGCGTAGATGAAGAAAAGTTTCATATTTTACAAAGAAGAGCAAAGATAGCTGGAGCTAAGTTTAAGGTAGTGGATATAAAAAATAAATATCTTCAAGAGGTGCTTTTTACACCTAAATTTGGTTATGGAAGACAGTTTAATCCCTGCATAGATTGTCACGGACATATGTTCAAGGTTGCGCTTGCTATGCTTGAAGAAGAGGGTGCGAGTTTTGTTATAACTGGTGAAGTTTTAGGACAAAGACCTATGAGTCAAAGAAGAGAAGCTTTAAATCAAGTAAAAAAACTTGCAAGTGATGATGAAGATCTTGTTCTTAGACCTATGTGTGCAAAGCTTTTAAACCCTACAAAACCAGAGAGAGAAGGGTGGGTCGATAGAGAAAAACTGCTTAATTTTAGTGGTAGAGATAGAAAACCACAACTAACTCTTGCTAAGAAGTTTGGTTTTGATGACTATGCTACACCGGGCGGGGGTTGTTTGCTTACTGTTGAGAGTTTTGCCGTTAAAATAAAAGAGTATTTGAAATTTGATAAAGATATGAGAGATATAGATGTAACTTGGCTAAAACTAGGTCGCCATTTACGCTTAAAAAATGGTGCAAAAATGGTCATAGGAAGAGATGAAAAAGACAACGAATTCCTTTTAAAATCACCAAATGATAAATTTCAAATGATAAGCTTTTTAGATGATATAGTAGGTGCCGTTAGCTTTATTGATAAAAATGCCGATGATGAGGATTTGAACTTTGCTTGTAGATTAGCACTTGCTTACACAAAAGCCCCAAAAGATAAGTCTGTAAATATCAAAGTAGGGGATAAAAACTTAGAAGTTATACCTTTTGAAGATAAGGCTATAGCTCAAAATTTCTTCGTTAAATGATAATGTTAAAGTGCTAATAGCACTTTAACATTTAGACTAAATCAAAACTTATATCTAAGTCCTATTGTTGCATTATATAGTTTTTCTTTCGATTTAGCTTTTGCGCCAATTATCATATTAGCAGATAAATTTTGTGTTAAATTTACTTGTGCTCCTGTTATCAAAGAAACATATGTTGATTTTTTGTTGTTTGTTGCTAGGATTATATCTTTATCTGAACCTACAAATCTAACAATGCTATCTTTTGTTTTTTTATAAATTTCTTTTTGTAAAGAAGGTGTTATAAAAAAGTAGTTTCCATTTTCTAGATATGTTCTAAACTCAATTCCAGCGCTTGCATTAAGCATCTTAGAATTTGAACCGCTGAATTTCATAGCAAATAATCCATCTTCTTTAAATTCATCATTTTTAAAATAACTATATGAAGCACCTATAAAAGGTTTTACAAAACTATTATTTTTTGTTGCTACGACATAACCATAGCTTAAATCAAATGTTAGTGATTTTGTATCATATTTGCTTTTTTGTGATACTAATGCATTGTTTGGTATTTTGATATCTCTTGTTAGTTTATTTTTAGATTTTCCTATGGATACTTTTGTATCTATCTCGTTATTATTCACATAACTTCTAGTATACACACCTACTTGATAGTTATCTGCTTTATTATCAAAACTATCATTTTTTGTTTTTGTTTTTGCATAATTTATATAACTTCCTACTATTGTGCTATCAAATGCTCTATCATACCCTATAGCAAAACCATAAAGACTTGATTTTATATTGTTCTTAGATCTTGTTTGACCCCCTAAAGCAGAAGCCCATAGATTGTTATTGTATGCAAATCTATCTGTGTATTCTTTTACTACATTTGTCATTACGCTATCATCATTTGAAACAAATCTCATATCTTTTAAGGCATTGATAGCCTTTGCAAGTGCTAGATCTTTATTGAAAGGATTGCTTAGTTGTGCTAGTCTGGTTTGAGTTGTTATTTCTGAATTAAAATCAACTATTTGAGTATATAAATTTTCTGATATATTGCTGGATATATCTTGTGTTGTTTGTTTTATTTCTTTAGAAAAAGCTTGAATTTGATCTTTGCTCATAGTTTCAAATATTTGTCTTAAATTTTGATTGTCTTTTGTTAAATCATAAATTGAACTTTGAATGCTATCCTGTGTAGAAAATTTAGATTTAAATTCTTGCTCTTTTTTAAGTTCTTCTTTTTTGATTTTTTCTCTTTCTTCTTTTTCTTTTTCAAGTCTTTCTTGTTCTTTTTCAAGTCTTTCTTTTTCTTTTTCAAGTCTTTCTTGTTCTTCTTGTCTTTCTCTCTCAAGTCTTTCTCTTTCAAGTCTCTCTTGTTTTTCTTTTTTAAGTTTATCTTCTATCTCTTTTACTTTTTCTTCAATTTTTACTTTTTCTTTCTTCAATTTTTCTAATTCTGTTTTTAATTTATGGTCATCATTTGATTTTTCTTCAATTTTTTTGCTAATAATCTCTACATTTTTTTTAAGTTTGGTATGAAATGTATTTAAAAATTCATTTAGTTTGTTTTTGATATCTGTTTTATGTTTTTTTATAAAATTTTTATCTAACTTAGTTACATTTTGCGAAGCATCAACCGAACCTTGTCCTAATTCTAAATTAATTCCATTAGTACTAAAACTTCCATTAAGTTTATTAAGTTTAGTATTATCTATATTATCAGGATTTTCTAACATTTCATTTAAAGGAACTTGTATATTTTTTTTTATCCAATCATTAGTTGCTTGATATCCATATTTTATAGCACTAGATATCCAAATAGCATCGTTATTATCTTTTTGTGAATGCCTTTCGACTTTTATTTCTTCATTTTTTGCATTTGCAAAACTAATCAAATATTGAATAACTATATTTTTGAGATCATTTGCTGTTTCTATATCTGACATCATCTTCTCTATATCATCATTATGCTTTGCTGCATAAATAGATAGATATAATCTTGCATCTTCAAAATATGTATTAGCAAATAAACCGGTGCTAATACAGGCACTAATAGCAACAGCACTTAAAAATTTAGAAATTTTCATCTTGTATTCCTTATCGTGTTTTGATATTTAAAATGCAAATTCTATTTTTTTTTTTTTGAATTTTTGCTGAATTTAAAAAATATTTATTTCAAATTTTATATAAATTTAAAAATTTACGATTATTTTTTAAAGCCACCTCCAAAAGCTTTAAATACTTGAACTACTGCTTTATTTAGATTTAAATTCGCATTTACAAGACTTAGTTTTGTGCTTAGTAGATTTCTTTGTGCATCAAGTAGACTTAGATGATCTACATAACCCTCATCGTATTGCGAGTTTACAAGTTCGTATATCTTTTCTTGAGAGTCTAAAAGCTCTTTTGTTTGGTTGAAAATTTCAATTAGATTTCGTCTATTTATCAAAGCTGTTTTAACTTCACCAAGAGCTATTTTTATGATTTTTTCATACCTTAAAGCATTTTCACTTTCTATGATTTTAGATAGCTTAACTCTATTTTTTGTTTGAGGTAGATTGAAAATATTTTGTGTAAGAGAAGTACCAAGAGACCAAAACCGAGCATCTTTATCAAATAAATTGTCTATCTTAGCTGAACTAAAACCAAAAATTCCACTCAAAGATATAGATGGAAAATAAGCAGCTTTCGCAACTCCAACAAGTGCATTTGAGCTTTTTAAAATTTCATAGGCATAAGCTACATCACTTCTTTTTAGAAGTATATCAGCACTTATATCGGCATTTATTTGAGGTGCTTTTGGAAGTGTTTTGTTTGTATTAACTAGCGAGTATAAAATTTCATTATTATCTCTTCCAGCAAGTATAGACAATACATTTGAAAGTGTGATGATTTGATTTTTTATGTTGTTTAAATTTATACTTGCATTTTGCACAGATGTTACGCTTTGTATATATACAGATTTTGTTATCGCGCCGGCTTCAAGCTGTTTTTTGCGATAATTCATCGTGTCTATATAACTTTTTAGTGTGTTTTTGTAGATATTTTCTTGCATTTTTAATGCTACTAATGAAAAATAATTATCTACGACATTTGAAACTATACTTAGTCTAGAAGCATTATAATCATAAATACTTGCATTTAAAAGGGCTTTGTTTGATTCAACTGAGTTTTTTACTCTTCCCCATAAATCAACCTCGTAGTTTAAAACAGCATTTAGTGAAAAACTATCTGTTTTTAAATGCTCTGTGCCTCTTCTTGTCGCACTGCCTGTTACACTAGCAGTAGGTAAAAATAGTGATTTTGCATTGTTTAGATTTATATCAGCTTTTTGTAAATTCAAATAAGCTATTTTTAAATCTATATTATGCTTTAACGCATCATCAACCAGCGAGTTTAATTTATCATCGTTAAATTCTTCCCACCATTTATCGCTTATATTTGTTGTTTGGCTTTTGTAATCAAAGCTTGAGTTTACATCAATCATTTCAGGTTTAAATGAACATCCTACAAATAAAAGAACTATTGCAAAAAATATAATATTACGCATCTAAAGCACCTTTTCTATTTTTAAATTTTTGATTTAAACTTTCAAGCAGATAGTAAAACAACGGAACAAAAAATATCGCTATCGTAGTCGCTGCTATCATACCACCTATAAGTCCGGTAGATAATGAATGCCTACTTGCAGCACCAGCACCACTTGAAATAACCATCGGAAAAATACCCATACTAAATGCAATTGATGTCATAACTATCGGTCTAAAACGAAGTTTTGCTGCATTTATAGCTGCATCAAATATGCTTTTACCCCTTTTTCTTTCTTGCATTGCAAATTCTATTATTAAAATAGCATTTTTTGCCGAAAGTCCGATAAGCAATAATAGACCTATTTGGAAATATATATCATTGCTAAGACCTCTTATGTATGTTGCAAAAAGAGAACCAAATACTGCAAAAGGAATAGCTGTAATAACAGCCAAAGGTATAAGCCATCTTTCGTATTGAGCTGCTAATATCAAAAATACAAAAATCATACCAAATACAAACGCGGTTTGACCTGTACCTGATGATGTCTTTTCTTGATACGCCGTTCCTGAATATGCTATAGAGTACTCATCTTGTTGCAATGTCTGTTTTATAACATCTTCGATAGCATTTAATGCATCTCCTGATGTATATCCTAGTGCTGGTTCTCCCATAAGTTTAGCAGCTGGAAAAAGATTGAACCTTTCAACCAAATCAGCACCCATACTTCTTTTTAAGGTAACGATAGAATTTAGTGCGACCATCTCACCTTTTTTGTTTTTTACAAATATATTTCTGATATCTTCTGCTGAATTTCTAAAACTCTCTTTTGCTCTCATATATACACGATATGTCTTTCCAAACATATTAAAATCGTTTATATAGTATCCACCTATCGTAGCTGAAATAGTAGCAAATATATCGGGTTTACTAACACCCATCAAATAAGCTTTTTGTTCATCTACTTCTATTTTATACTGCGGATATGTAGTATCAAGTGTTGTTCTAACTCTAGTTATTTCAGGTCTAGCATTTGCCGCCATTACAACTTTCATAGTGTCTTTTTGAATTTCATTATAGCTTTTTCCACTTTTGTTTTGAAGATAAATTTCAAAACCACCCGCAAGACTAAGTCCCATAATAGGTGGCGTATTCATAACAAAACTCATACTCTCTTTTGATGGTGCAAGCATTCCGTTAAAAGGTCCTAATAAAGCAAAAATTTGATCTTTTGGATTTTTCCTTTGATCCCAATCTTTAAGCCCTACGAAAGATATGGCAGAATTTTCTCTAAGCACCCCTGCAAACATATCATAACCAGCTATGGTTGTAACCATTTCAACATTTGGATTTGACAAAAATTTATCTGATATTTTTTTAACTTCTGTTAGTGTTCTAGATGATGTTGATGCTGGTGGTAAAGATGTAACGGCTATAGCAGCACCCTTGTCTTCATAAGGAACAAGAGAACTTGGTATAATCTTTAAAAGTGTTATCATAGCCCAAACAATAATGCCAACTATAATCAAACTAGGAATTACATGTCTTATAACTTTAGCTACACCAGCTGAAAAAATACTTGTGCTCCAATCAAAAAAATCATTAAATTTTTGTACAAACCAAAATGGCTTTTCCTCTGTTCTTTTTAAAAAAACTGCACAAAGTGCCGGAGTTAGTGTTAAAGCAACTAAGCCAGAAAGACAAACAGAAACCACAAGAGTTAGGGCAAATTGTCTTTGAATAACCCCAACAAAACCCTCCATAAAAGCAACAGGAATAAAAACGGCTGATAAAACCAAAACTATTGAAATAACAGGTGTTGTAACCTCCTGCATAGCTTTTATACTAGCTTCTTTGACGCTTATACTTTTATCTTCGTGCATAATACGCTCAACATTTTCTATAACTATAATCGCATCATCAACGACTATACCTATGGCAAGAATTAGTGCAAAAAGTGTTATTAAATTTATAGAAAAACCCATAATATAAAAACCAACAAATGTTCCTATTATGGATACAGGAACGGCAAGCATTGGTATGATTGTTGCCCTAAAACTTTTTAAGAACATATAAATAACAACCATAACAAGCAACATTGCTTCTATAAATGTTTTTATAACCTCTTGTATAGAAATTTCAACAAATTTTGTAGTATCGTAAGGAATATCGTGATACATTCCATCAGGATAACTTTTTGAAATTTCTTGTAATCTCTCTTTGACTAAATGCATTGTTTCAACAGCATTTGCTCCGTTTTGCAAAAATATAAGCATAGGTGCCATATTTTTTCCGTTCATTAAAGCACCTATTGAATAATTTTCCGAGCCTATCTCAACATCAGCTACATCTTTAAGCCTTAATAAATTTCCGTTACTATCAGCTTTTAGTATTATATTTTTAAATTCATCTACATTTTTAAATCGTCCATCAGCACTTATTGCATACACATAAGATATCTTATCTTTTATAGGTGCTTCGCCTATCTTTCCAGCTGCATACTGACTATTTTGAGTTTTTATAGCCGATATGACATCAGTGGTACTTAGATTGTATTTTGCAAGCAAATCAGGTTTTATCCAAATTCTCATAGCATAATTTTTTCCACCTATGATAGTCGCATCTCCAACACCTTTTACCCTTTTTATGTCATCTAGTATATTTAAAACAACATAATTATGTAATTCAGTAATCGTAGCATTTGGGTTTAAAAAAGAAACAACACCGAGCATAGACCCACTACTCTCACGAACAGTTACTCCTATTTGTCTAACTTCGCTAGGAAGTCTTGAAAGAGCTGATTGAACACGATTGTTTACATCCACACTAGCTTGTTTTGAGTTTGTTCCTATTTTAAAAAACACATTTAAATTCATAGAACCACTAGAACTTGATACACTCTTCATATATATCATATTTTCAACACCATTTACTTGTTCTTCTATAACAGAGGCAACAGTGTTTGCTATAACATCTGCGTTTGCGCCAGTGTATTGTGCCCTTATACTAATTTGAGGTGGTGTTAGTTGCGGATATTCTTCTACAGGAAGACCTCTTAAAGACATAATTCCTGCTATAAATATAATAATAGATATAACACTTGCAAATATAGGTCTGTTGATAAAAAATTTAGAAAACATCTATTTGTTCTCCTTGTTTTCTACCTTTACAGTCGCTCCGATACCGATTTTATTAAAATTGTTAATTATTATTTGATCACCTTCTTTTAATCCACTATTTATGATTGCATTTTCTGATGTTTCAAATATAATTTGAATAGGTTTTTTTGTAACCTTATTATCTTTTGCAACTAAAACATATGGAGATACAACATCTTGTTTTATTGCAATTTGTGGCAATAAAAAGCTATTTTTTTGTATAAAACCATCTAGGCTTATTTTTGCAAATGAACCAGCTAGAAGTTGCAAATTTTCATTTTTAAACTCAGCTTTTGCTAAAACACTACCGGTATTTTCATCAACGGTATTGTCTATAAAGTTAAGTGAGCCTTTTACGTTTCCATTGTTAGTTATAAGTGTTGCATTTGAGTCTAATTGAACCCAATTTTTGTTTGTTAGATTATTGATTCTTTTTAGGTTTGCTACATCTGAGATATAAAATCTAGCATTGATTGTATCTATGTCACTAAGTTTTACAAGTTTTGTATTACCAGCCGCAACAAAAGAACCCACATCTACTAAGTTCTCACTAACAACACCGCTAAAAGGTGCTTTGATTTTTGTATAGCTTAAATCTAATTTTGCTGCTTTTGCATTTGCTTTTGCACTTGCTATTGATGCACTTGCGACTTCCAATTTTGCCAAGGCATTGTCATACTCTTTCTGGCTTATCGCATTTTGAGAAAACAATCTCTTAACACGTTCCATTTCACTTTTTGCGTTTTTGTATGCTGACTCAGCTTGTATGATAGCTGCATTTGCTATATCATATAACGCTTCAAATTTATCAGGTTCTACAATAAATAAAACATCGCCTTGTTTTACTTTGTCTCCTGCTTTGAAATTTTGTTTTATTATGGTTCCAGAAACTTTTGGGGTAACTATAACTTCTTGTAAGCTTTCAAGTTTTGCTGGATACTCAAAAATCATTTTATTATCAGCTTTTTTTGCAACTATAACATTCACTGTTGCTGGTGGCATTTGTGGTTTCTTATTTTGAGTGTTTTTGCTTTTCTCTGTTTTTAAAAAATTAAAGTCAAAGCACCCAGCTATAAATATTGTTACAAAAATAGCTATAAGGATTTGTGTTTTTTTCATACTGTCTCCAATTTTATTTGTTTTAAGTCTAAAATACAGTCTTGGAATTGTATAACAAATTTTAAAACAAAAAATAAAAAAAATAGTAATTTTTATAACATATATTGTTTTAAACTTTAAACTTTCGATATATTTATACGGTAGCTATGGTTTCTATCTCTACAAGTCCATTTTTTGGTAATGTTTTTACAGCTATCGTGCTTCTTGCTGGATAATCCGCATCAAAATATGTAGCATATATATCATTTACTTTTGCAAAATCATCAATATTTGCCAAAAATATAGTTGTTTTTACTACATTTTTAAAGTCCATTTTTGCTTCAGCTAAAATATTTTTTATATTTTCTAAGCTTTGTTTTGCTTGTTCTTCTACGCTATTTCCTGCAAATTCACCATTTGGCTTAACACCCAATTGTCCCGAAATAAATAACATTCCATTTGCTAAAACAGCTTGAGAGTATGGTCCTATAGCTTGTGGTGCTAAGTTTGTATGTATGATTTGTTTCATAATTTTATCCTTTATTTATTGTGTTTTAAAATTATTTGATTTTACATCATTTTTGCTTTAAAGTTTTCTAAAATTTATTATTTTTATTATTTTTTGATATAATTTGACCCAAAAAATTTAATTATTAAGGATTTTATTTGTATCCCAGTAGCGACAACTCGCTTTTTATGATTATTCTTGCAGTATTCTTTGTCTTTTTAAATGCTTTTTTTGTTCTTTCTGAGTTTGCTCTTGTTAAGGTTCGTAAATCACGCCTTGAAGAGCTTATAAAAGAAAAAGTTCCAAATTCTCAGTTGGCATTTGATATGTCAAACAAACTAGATACATATCTTAGTGCTACACAATTAGGTATAACACTTAGTTCTCTTGCACTTGGTTGGATAGGAGAGCCTGCTGTTGCTAGATTATTAGAAGAACCTATGGCTAAATATTTTGGTGCTAGTGAAGTTGTTGTTCATAGTGTGTCTTTTGCTATAGCCTTTACACTGATAACACTTTTGCACGTTGTTTTAGGTGAACTTATACCAAAATCAATAGCGATATCAAAAGCTGAAAGTTCTGTTTTAAAGATAGCAAGACCACTTCATTTTTTCTGGGCGATATTCTCTCCTGTTATAAAAACTTTTGATTTTTTAGCTGGTGTTGGTTTAAAAGCACTTGGTATAAAGCCAGCTAAAGATAGCGAAATAGCACATTCAGAAGAAGAAATAAAAATAATAGTAAGTGAGAGTTTAAAGGGCGGTGTTTTGGATAGTTTTGAAACAGAGCTTATAAAAAATGCTGTTGATTTTAGTGATACTGTTGCTAAAGAGATTATGACTCCTCGTAGGGATATGGTTTGTATAAATAAACAAAAAAGTTTTGAAGAAAATTTACAAGTTGTTTTTGACTCTAAGTATACAAGATATCCTTATATAGATGGTTCAAAAGATGTTATTTTAGGGCTTATTCATATAAGAGATATTTTACAAGTTCATTTTAGCGATAGTAAAGAAAAAAGTTTTGATAGTATAGTAAGAAAGTTTATTATTGTGCCTGAGAGTTTGTCTATATCAAAAGTGCTTTTGATGATGAATAAACAACAAATTTCAGCTGCTTTGGTTGTTGATGAATACGGCGGAACAGCTGGGCTTTTGACTATGGAAGATATTATGGAAGAGGTTTTGGGCGATTTTCATGATGAGCATGACGATGCTGACCTTGGCTATAAAAGAATAAATGAAAATATATATGAATTTAATGGAAGATTTGAACTTGAAAGGGTTGAGGAACTTCTTGGTATAACGTTTGATGAACAGACTGATCAAGTTACAATCGGTGGATATGTGTTTAATCTTATGGGAAGACTTCCTACTGTTGGCGATAAAATAGAAGATGAAAACTGTTATTATGAAGTTAGAAAAATAGATGGCACTAGTATTTTAAGTGTGAAAGTAAGAAAAAAGATAGAACAAATCGAGTCAGATAACGAACATAGTTAAGAGATAGGAGATATTTATGATAAGAGTAGGCATACATGGTGCAAGTGGAAAAATGGGTAAAGAGATAGCTTCTTGCTTGTGCGAAAATGAATTTGCTAAACTTAGCGTTGCTTATTCTATAAATGAAATTTCACATCCACTGCCAAAAGATGTGATAATTACAAATGACCTTGAAGAGCTTTTTGAAAATAGCGATGTTGTTATAGATTTTAGTATAAAACAAGGTGCTATTAATTTGATAAACTATGCTAGAACAAATCCAAAACCACTTGTTATCGGAACAACAGGGCTTGGAGAAGATGGCGCTGATCTTATAGAACATGCCGCAAATGCTATGCCTATTTTATATGCTACAAATATGAGTTTAGGCATTGCTTTGTTAAATCGTTTGGTTGCTTTATCTTCAAAGACTTTGAGAGATTTTGATATAGAGATAGTTGAAATGCATCATAAACACAAAAAAGATGCACCTAGTGGAACAGCACTTACTTTGGCAGAACATGCAGCAGTTGCTAGAAATCTTGACTTGAAAGATGTTATGGTTACTGGTAGAGAAGGGCTTATCGGGGCTAGAACAAAAGATGAGATATCTGTCATGGCTCTTCGTGGTGGAGATGTTGTTGGTAGGCATACTGTTGGTTTTTATAATGACGGAGAGTATATGGAGCTTAATCATACAGCAACTTCAAGAACTACATTTGCTAAAGGTGCTATAAAAGCTGCGGTTTGGCTACATTCTCAACCAAATGGAAAATATAGTATATATGATTGTATCGGTCTTTAATGTATTGTAAATTTTATATTTAGAATTTTTTGATAGTATCAGCTAGGTTTTAAATTTTAAAGCTTATAAATTTTATTAAAAATAAATATAAAATTATATTATAAATTTGGAGTATAAGTAATGTGTGCTATAGTTGGTATAATAAATTCAAAGGATGCTGCAAAAACTGCTTATTATGCTCTTTTTGCTATGCAACATAGAGGTCAAGAAGCAAGTGGTATAAGCTCTTGTGATGAAAGTGGAAAAATACATACAGTAAAAGCTTCTGGACTTGTGACTGAGGTTTTTAAAAAAAGTAGCTTTGAAATTTTAAAAGGCGATATGGCAATAGGACACAATAGATATGCTACTGCTGGAAATGAGTCATTGTTTGATGCACAACCTATAAATGCAAATTATTCTCTTGGTTCAATCTCTATAGTTCATAACGGAAATTTGGTTAATAAAGACAAAATAAGACAATCCTTGATAGATGAAGGTGCTATTTTTGCTTCAAATATGGACACAGAAAATATAATTCATCTTATAGCTAGACATAACAGCAAAAGTCTAAAAGATAGAATAATATATGCTTTAGAAAAGATTGTTGGAGCTTATTGTTTGCTTATACAATCAAGACATAAGACTTTTGTAGTTCGCGATAAATACGGTGTTAGACCATTAAGTCTTGGAAGATTAAAAGATGGCGGATATGTTGTTGCTAGTGAAACTTGTGCTTTTGACTTGCTTGAGGCTGAGTTCATAAGAGATGTTAGACCTGGTGAAATGATTATATTTGAACGTGGAAAAGATGATTTTATAAGCGAACAAATTTTTGAGCCAGAACCAAGAATTTGTGCATTTGAATATATATATTTTGCTCGTCCTGATAGCGTTATAGAAGGCAAAAGTGTATATGAGACTAGAAAAAATATGGGAAGAGTCCTTGCTAGAAAAAGTAAGGTTAGGGCAGACTTTGTAATACCTGTGCCAGATAGTGGTGTAGCTGCGGCATTAGGATATGCACAAGAAAGTGGTCTTCCTTTTGAGGCGGCTATTGTTAGAAATCACTATGTCGGAAGAACTTTTATAGAACCTACTCAAGAAATGAGAAATTTAAAGGTAAAACTCAAACTAAACCCTATGTCTAATGTCTTAAAAGGTAAAGATGTTGTCGTTATAGATGATAGCATAGTAAGAGGAACAACAAGTAAAAAGATAGTTGAACTTTTGCGTCATGCCGGCGTTAGAAATATACATTTTAAAGTTGCTTGTCCTGAGCTTAAATATCCTGAAAGATATGGTATAGATACTCCTAGTTTTGAAGAGCTTATAAGTGCAAATAAAAGCATAGATGAGGTTTGCAAATATATAGGCGTCGATAGCTTGGAATTTCTTGATATTGATGAGCTACAAATGGCTTTAGGCAGAGAGAGAAAATACTCACTTGTTAGCTTTGATGGAAATTATTTTATTAAATAAAATTCTAAAAAAAATATTTAAATAAATAATAATTTATTTTTAATTTTTATTAAAATTTGCTAAGTACTAAAAATATTTTAGGTTTAAATATATTTTAATTTTGCATATCGTATACTTCAAACCGTATAATTTTTTATTTTAAGGATCAAAAAATATGGGTTCAAATTTAATTAAAAGTCTTATTTTATGGCTTACTTTGTGTTTAACTATAAGTTTAGGTTTATTTTCTTTTGCTAATTTGTCTTTTGCAAAAAAAGAAACAAATAAACTAGTTTTGTCTTCCCAATATGGGGTTGTTGATAATGCTGTGGATTTTTTAAAAAGTTTTATGGAATTAAAATTCGCATCAGTAAAATATATTGCAAAATCTCTATCACAAGCAAATATTCCGGAAGATGAACTAGTGAAGATGTTAAAAGCTTCACAAGAATCCGGCGGTTCTGATTTGCTATACGCTGGATTTGAAAAAAATGGTCGCATGGTCAGATCAAATAATAAAAATCAATCTCCTAGTGATGGTTACGATCCAAGAATTCGAGGATGGTATAAAAAAGCAAAAAGCGTTAATAATGATATTATAACAGATGCTTATTTAACTACTACTGGCAATCAAGTAGCTATATCACTGGCTACTACTTTTAATGAACCATATGGTGGGTTCGGAGGTGTTGTGTCATCTGATATTTTCCTCTCGGAGCTTAATTCTAGAATAATTAGAATGAAGTATTATGATGAAGAGGAAATTTTTGCTATAGATGAAAAAGGTAGAATACTATTGTATTCAGATAAAAATTTGATTATGAAAGAAACACCTATCAGTAAAGAATTAGTGTCAGTATTCAATGAAAGTAATGATGTTATATTAGAAGAATTAAAAACTCATACTTTTGATAAAGATGGCAAAAAAATGGTTGCAGCTTGCCTTAAAGAAGATACTACCAAGTGGCTTTTATGTTCAGTTGTGCCAACAAGTATCAACAATCAAAGTTCAGATAGGCTGTTAAAGACTCAGATTCTTTTATCTGCAATTTTTATTGTTTTGATAGTTTTGGTTTTAGCTTTTTTTATGAATTTTAAGTTAAAGCCTATTAAAGAAATAGAAGAAGGTTTAAGTTCATTCTTTGACTTCTTAAATTTTAAAACTAAAAATGCAAGTACAATACAAGTAAAAACCAAAGACGAATTTGGTCAAATGGCAACAATGATAAACGAAAACATAGCTAAAATCCAAGATGGTAAAACACAAGAAAACAACTTCATCCAACAAGCAAATCACTTTGTTGATAAGATAAAAGATGGTGATTTTACAGCTACATTAGATGCTAATACAAATAACCCAGCGCTTAATCAATTAAAACAAACATTTAAAGAGCTTCAAGAAGCATTACAAGAAGCAATAGCAAAAGATGGTCAAGATGTATTAAGATTACTTGATTCATATAAAAGACAAGACTTTACATCAAGACTTGATGATGAAGGTAGAATGGCTAGTGGTGTAAATTTACTTGGTGAAGAAATAACAAATATGCTTAAAAACAATCTAAAACAAGCAGAAACACTACAACAAAAAGCTCAAATACTATCAAGCTCTATGGATGAATTAACAAATGGAGCAAACTCACAAGCAAGTTCTTTACAAGAGAGTGCAGCAGCAGTAGAGCAAATGAGCAGTTCAATGAATGCAATATCTCAAAAGACACAAGATGTTATAAGACAATCAGAAGAGATTAAAAACATAATAACAATAATAAGAGATATAGCAGATCAAACAAATCTATTAGCACTTAATGCAGCTATAGAAGCAGCAAGAGCAGGAGAACATGGTAGAGGCTTTGCAGTTGTTGCTGATGAAGTAAGAAAACTAGCAGAAAGAACTCAAAAATCATTAGGAGAGATAGAAGCAAATACAAATGTATTAGCTCAATCAATAAATGAAATGAGTGAGTCTATAAAAGAACAAGCAGAAGGTATTAATATGATTAATAAATCTGTTTCAGAGGTAGATATGCTAACTCAACAAAATGTTAAAATAGCAAACAACACAAATCAAATTACATTAGAAGTAGATGATATGGCTAAGACTATAGTTGAAGATGTAAGGAAGAAGAAGTTTTAACAACTAACTAAATATAAATACTCCCTATAAATGGGAGTATTTATACCTATTAATTTAATCTTGCGTGATATTTTCATTAAACTACTTTTGACTTATATTAATTATAATAAAAATTTAATTGGATTTGTAATTTTCTAAGAAAGATTCTACCAACAAAAAAGAGCCAAATACCAAGTATATATCGTTTTTATCAAATATATTTTCTAAATTTTCTTTATCAAATATGGAATTTGGTATATTTAATTTATCAAGAGTTGATTTTAATTTTTCTCCTCCAAGCTCTCTATCATAGCTTGCGTATTCATATATAAAAACATGTTTTAGTATTGGTTTGAGAGTATTTAAAATACTATCAAAATCCTTATCTAAAAAAGAATTATATATTAAATTTATTTTTTTACTTTGGAAAAAATCAACCATTTGTAATGCGCCAAGCTCATTGTGACCTACATCTACGTATACATTATTTGCTATTTTTTCACAACGACCACGTAAATTTAGCTTATCAAGTTTTGAGATATCTAAAAATCCTAAGAGCTTTTTTGCACCACTGCATGCTAGTGTCAAATTTGATCTTAAAAAATTTGGCAGACTGAATTTTTGGCTGTATAAATTTATGCTATCCATGTCAGTTTGATTTAAAATATCTTTTGCAAAATTTATATTTGCTTGTTTTGCATTTGCTATTTCAAATCCTATTTTTACACAAGTTTTATCCATTTTGTTATTTAGCAAAACTGGTATTTTTTTCTGTATAGCATTAAACTTTGTTATACAAATTTTATCCAGGGTATCCCCAAGTACGGCTGTATGATCAAGTCCTATTGGCGTAAAGATGCTCATTTGTTTATCAAAAACATTTGTTGCATCAAGCTCTCCACCCATTCCAGCTTCACATATAAAATAATCACATTTGCAAAATAGTATCGCTGATAATAGTGTTGCATATTCAAAATAGCTAACTCTTTTTTTAAGCTCATCGTTTAAAATCTCTTGAAGTTTTTGGTGAGCTAATTCTAATTTTTCATCAGATACTACTTTGCCATCTAGCCAAAATCTTTCGTTAAAACTAAATATATGAGGGCTTGTGTAATGCCCTACATAGTTGCCATTTTGTTTTAAAATTTGAGCTAAAAATCTACCAGTTGAGCCTTTACCATTCGTACCTACGATATGAATTATTTTAAATGGTTTTATCTCGCTTTTAATCTTACTCCATGCCTTAGGCATAGTAGTATAATCTATTTCTTTATAAAAAAGAGGTTTTTTTGATAAAAAATCTTTTAATAAACTCATCTTATTCTGTTATTTTTGGCATAGCTTGGTTTCTACCATTTTTCTTGGCAGAGTAAAGCATTTTATCTGCATTTTCAAGAGTGCATGTATCATTTTCATTTAGATTTCTCGTTGCTACACCAGCACTGATTGTAACTTTTATCACTTCATTTTTATATATAAATTTAAACTTTTCTATAGATAATATTATTTTGTTTGCAAATTTAATCGCATCATTTAAACTAGTGTTTGGTAAAATTACAACAAACTCCTCACCACCATATCTGCCTATAAAATCAATTTTTCTAGATGATTTTTTAAATATTTTAGCTACAGTTGATAGTATCGCATCTCCAGCATCATGCCCATAATTATCGTTTATTTTTTTAAAATAATCAATATCCAAAAAGCATAATGAATAATTTGTTCCATATCGTTTAAATGCTTCTTCTATTCTTAAAATTTCTTGCATTAAAGCACGTCTAGAAGCTGTTTTTGTAAGAAAATCTTCTTTGCTTTCAGCTCTTGCATCTTCAAGCTCTTTTTCTAATATCGTTACTTTTTCTTGAAGTTGTAAAATAGTTTCTTGCTTTACAACCATTTCTGTGCCAAGTTCTCGACTTTCTACTTCAAGACTGGTTGCTATATCAAAAAGTGTATCTCTTACTTTTTCAAAATTATTTACATCAAATTTTATCCCACTTATGTTGTTTTTGATGTCTTGAGCTTTTTTTAAGTTTGTATGCGAAGTTGTTGCTATATTTGAAATTTTATCACTTATATTTTGTAAGACTACATTTAGTGTTGAAAATTTTTCTGTTATCTCATCTTTATCAGCTTCTATTCTTCTTGTGATTAAATTTCTTATATCATTTTGGATACTACTTTCATGTATACAGATTGGATTTTTCTTGATCTGCAAACTAAGTTCATTTATATCATTTTCAAGTTCTTTTGATATAGATGGCTTTAAAGTGTATGCTATAAGATCTGTTATTAATGCTAATCGCGTTTGATTGTTTTGTAGGGTTAAAAACTCATTCAATTCACTCATCATAGACTTTAAGTCATCAAAGTTTCTTACACCATAGTATTTTAAAAACTCAAGATACTCTTCATTGTAAGAGTCAATTAGATCAAGCCAGTTTTTTCTTGTTTTGTCTATATTTTTTATATCAAATTTTTTATTTAAAAGTTGAATACTTTTTTCGGCAAGAGATTTTGCATCTTTGTTATGCAATATTGATATAGTTTGCAAAATACGCTTTGTAAATGTGACTAAAGATCTAAAGTTTAAATCCTCGCTGATATTAAAAGATTGCTGAGATGATCTGTTTAGTCTAGCTGTTAAAAATGCTATAAACTCATCTATAGTGTTTATATTTAAATTATTTGCTTGTGTTTTATACTCTGTTGTTAATCTCGATATATATTTTTCTAGTTTTATCTGGGTTTCTGTTGTAAAACCATATTTATTTGATATCTCATTAAAAACTTCTGTGTAATTTTCAGGTGTTAGCATTAATTGGCGATTTTTTATCTCACTGATTGATTCTTTTATTATTTGTGCCATACTAATTGCTGCCATTTTTGTTTCCTTTTAATGCTAGTTTAGAGACATATTCATCAAATGCCTCTTTTGATGCTTCTTTTATGGCTTGATACCTCTCTCTTTCACTAATAATACTATCTGCATATCTGATATTTTTTATTCTTTTGGCTATATTAAAATCATATTCTCCACTTGTTTGAATTTCACTTACACTGTCATCTTTAAATTTTGTTTCAAAAATCAAAACCAAAGTCGCTTTATATGAAGTTATGTAGCCATATTCATCATAAACAGTTGGTTGATACGATAGCGATTTTGTTTTTACATTGATAAAAGTATTTGCGCTATTTTTAGAACTTAAGTTTTTATTTAATCTAGATGCAATCCCCTCTCTTACAGCATCTTTTATAAATACACTATTTTTTGGTTCGTTTTTGTCTATAATAACATCTATAAAAACCCTGTCTCCAACTAAGTTGTGACTTATTTTTGAGATAGGTTGATATCCACAACCAACAAGAAATATAGTGATAAAAATAGTAGCAAAATACTTCATAATTATCCCTTTACGACCAAATTTACAAGTTTTTCTTTTATGTAAATTTCTTTAATTATCTCTTTGTTTTCTATCCACTTTGAAACTTGTTCTTTGGCTAATTTTATTATGTCAGCTTCGTTAGTTTCATTTGAGATCTCAAACTCGGCTCTTTTTTTGCCGTTTACTGTAACTGCTAGTTTAAAGCTATCTTTTACAAAAACTTCATCTAAAATTTTAAGTTCACCAAAATTTGCTCTTCTAAATAGCTCTTCGCTTAATTCGCAACATATGTGAGGAACTATTGGTTCTAGTAAATTTAGGATTATATAAATTCCCTCTGTTGTTACTTTTTCGTTTGATTGAGCATTTAAAGCATTTAAAGCTTCCATGCAAGCTGCTATAAGTGTATTAAAAGTAAAGCTTTCGTTAAATACATCTTTTGATTTTTTTAGTGCTTCATAGACTTTTAATCTAGCATATTTTTCTTCTTTGTTTAAAGAGGTGTGATCTATGCTTGGTATTTTATCTGTTTTTATTGCACTCATTGACTTTTCCCAAAGTCTATTTAAAAACCTATAAGAGCCTTCTACTGCACTATCGTTCCAGTCAAGTTCTTTTTGTGGAGGCGCTGCAAAAAGTATAAATAATCTAGCCGTATCAGCACCGTATTTATTTATAATGCTATCAGGGTCTACTACATTTCCTTTACTCTTGCTCATTTTAGCACCATCTTTTAAAACCATTCCTTGTGTTAATAAATTTGAAAATGGTTCGTCATTGCTAAGTAGTCCCAAATCCCTTAAAGCTTTTTGGAAAAATCTAGCATAGAGTAGGTGTAATATGGCGTGTTCGATACCACCTATGTATTGATCAACATTCATCCAATAATCAACACTTTGTTTATCAAAAGCACAATCTTCCCATGTCTTATGATCGCTTGCATATCTTGCAAAATACCAAGAACTTTGGAAGAATGTATCCATTGTATCAGTTTCTCTTACAGCATCTTTTCCACATTTTGGACATTTTGTAAATTTCCAAGTAGGGTGCTTATCTAGTGGATTTCCTTCGCCTGTTATCTCAACATCATCAGGTAATGCAACAGGTAGGTTTTGTGTATTTTCAGGCACTGCACCACAGTCTTTACAATGCACAACAGGTATAGGAGCGCCCCAGTATCTCTGGCGAGAAATTCCCCAATCTCTAAGTTTAAAGTTTGTTACTCTTTTGCCTAAATTTTTATCTTCAAAATATGATATTATTTTTTCTTTTGCCTTTTCGCTGCTAAGGTCATTTATAAGAGGAGAATTTATAGAAATTCCATAATCACTATTTGCCTTTGTATTATCGCAATTTTCATCTAAAGACTTAACAACAGTTTTTATAGCAAGATTGAATTTATTTGCAAACTCAAAGTCTCTTTGATCATGAGCCGGAACAGCCATAATAGCACCACTACCATAATCAGACAAGATAAAATTTGCAACCCAAACAGGTATTTTTTCATCAGTCAAAGGATGGTTTACATAAATTCCTAAAAATACACCATCTTTTTCGCTTGCTTGTCTCTCTCTTGGACTTTGGTTTAATATCGCTTTTATCTTGGCTTTTTTATCATCATCTAATAAATTTAAATCAAGCAATGTTTTTACGATAGGATGTTCAGGAGATAAAGCTGTATAGCTTACTCCGTATATAGTATCAGGTCTTGTTGTAAATACACTAAAGCCATCAAATTTGTTGTTTAGTTTCTTTTGTGATTCACTATCTAAGAAAAGTTTAAACTCAAGACCATAGCTCTTGCCTATCCAGTTTTCTTGCATGCTTAAAACTTGGCTTGGCCATTTTCCTTCCAATGTCTTTAAATCATCAAGTAATTCATCAGCATAGTCTGTTATCTTTAAATAATACCCTGGAAGCTCTTTTTGTATTACTTGATTTCCACATCTCCAACAACAACCATCTTCGACTTGCTCATTTGCTAATACTGTTTGGTCATGCTCACACCAATTTACTATAGCACTTTTTCTATATACTAAGCCTTTTTCAAACATCTTTATAAAAAAGCTTTGTTCCCATTTTGTGTATAGCGGATCAGATGTAGCTAGTTCTCTGTTTTTCGAAAAAGAAAGCCCTAGGCTTGCAAGCTCTTTCTTCATGTAGTCGATATTTTCATAAGTCCATTTTTTAGGATGAATTTTATGCTTTATAGCAGCATTTTCGGCAGGCATACCAAAGCTATCAAAACCGATAGGATGAAGCACGTTGTAGCCTTGATTTCTATAATATCTAGCAAATGCATCACCTATAGAATAATTTCTTACGTGTCCCATATGTATCCTACCACTAGGATAAGGAAACATACTTAAGATATATTTTTTTGGTAATGTATAATCATCTTTTGGTTCAAACTCGCCACTTTCCTGCCATTTTTCCTGCCATTTTTTTTCTATTTTTAATGGTTCATAAGCCATTTTAACTCCTAAAATTCTTCTTGTGCTTTGTTTGATTCGACTAAAACCAAAGCTAGTGAAAATACATTTGCTATAACCGCACCTATTACAAGTGAATATGCTAATGTCATATTTGCATTAACTTGCAATACAACAAATGCAGGTATTAGGTGCAAATCCGCAACCAAAGAACTTGCAAAAAGTTCGGCCGATAGTATGTTTCTAACACCTATTTTAAGCAGTGTTGATACTAAATTTATACTAGCAGCGACAAATAAAGCGATTTCATTTTTATCATATAAAAACTCAGCAGCAGTAGTAAGGCTCATAAGAGCGAAAAATACATATACAACTTTACCCCAATTCATTTTAACTCCTTACACCACACCTTTTTCAAATTTTGCTCTTTCTCTTTCGCGCTCTCTTTTTTGTTTTAGTTTTTCATTTAGTCTATTTCTGTATTGTTCAACACTAAATTTTAGCCATATAAGAAAAGCCGAAGCTATATAGACAGAGCTTAGTGTTCCTACAAGGACACCAACCATAAGCACAAATGAAAATCCGCTGATCATATCTCCACCAAAATTATAAAGAACAAATACAACTATAAATGTAGAACTTGATGTTAGTATCGTTCTTGATAGGGTAGATGATACGGATTCGTTTATTATCCCAGCTATGTCATCTCTTTTGCTTGTTGTGATGCCTTCTCTTATCCTATCAAAGATAATTATTGTATCATTTAGTGAGTATCCAAGAACTGTTAAAATCGCCGCCAATGTGTCTAAGTTCACATCTATGGCAAACAAAGATATAGCTCCCATTGTTATTATGATATCGTGAATTTCAGATATTATTGCAGCTATGGCAAATCTCCATTCAAATCTTAAAGCAATGTATATCAAAACCGCACCAAAAGATATAAAAATAGCCATAAGCGCTTTGCTTCTAAGCTCTCCACCAACCTTTGGTCCAACCATATCAACCCTTCTAACTTCAACATTTCCAGTATCTTTTAAAAGTTGTTTTACTGTATCTCCAGCATCAGAACCTACATCAGAACTAGAACCTAAAAAACGCACGATTATTTCGTGTGTGTCTTTTTCGTTTCCAAATTTTGTAACTGATGCATTTCTTAGTGTTTCATTTACAGCAAGTGCTTCTCTTACTTTATCTAATGAAACCTCTTTATCATATTTTAATTGTATAAGTGTTCCACCCGCAAAGTCTATACCGTAATTTAAACCTTTTGTGGTAAGTAAAAATACAGATCCAAAAAATAATATGGCAGAAAGTATAGTCGAAGGAATTTTAAACTTCATAAAGTCATAAACTTTAGCCTTTGTAAATATTTGCATTATAAACCTTTTATATCTATTTTAGTCTCGTTTGTAACCAAACCAAAGTCTTGTGCTTTTGCTTTTTTCTATCTTGTCCATCAAAAAGTCAAAAAATCCGTGTGTTCCGAGAATGGCTGTTAGCATTGAAACCAATATACCAATACTCATAGTAACAGCAAAGCCTTTTACTGGTCCTGTTCCATAAGCATATAGTGCTACAACTGTTATAAGTGTTGTTATGTTTGCATCTACGATAGCACTCATAGCATTTTCATAGCCTTTTTGAACACTTACTTTTATACTAGCCCCATCTCTTAAAAGCTCTCTTATACGCTCATTTATTATAACATTCGCATCCACAGCCATACCTATCGTAAGGACTATACCTGCCATACCAGGAAGTGTTAATGTAGCTCCAAATAGCGCCATAATAGCTACAAGTATTATTATATTTGCAATCAGTGCTATATTTGCAAGAACACCCGAAAAACCATAATAAACAATCATAAACAATACTATAAGTAGCGAAGCTCCCATTAAGGCTATCATACTTTTTTGGATACTTTCGGCACCAAGAGATGGTCCTATACTTCTTTTTTCTAGCATTTTTACAGGCGCAAGTAAAGCCCCACTTCTAAGTGCTATTGCTACATCGTGAGCCTCTTCAACTGTAAAACCACCGCTTATTTGACCACTTCCTCCACCTATTCTTTCGTTTATAACAGGCGCTGAATATACCTTTCCATCAAGGACTATTGCTAGTCTATTTCCTACATTTGAGCCGGTGAAATCACCAAATATTCTAGCACCTTCTGAATTTAAAGAGAAATTAATAATAGGCATATTGTTTTGTTGAGAAAAAGCCACTCTAGCATCTGTAAGCATAGAGCCATCAAGTATAGGTATGCTTTTTAATACATATTTTATATTGCTGTTTTTTGAATCCGGATAGATTATATCTCCATAGCTTTCAGCTTCTGTTTTGCTCATACTTAAGGCTCTATCTTGTCTTTTGTCATCAACTGCCATAAGTTGTAAATGTGCTGCTTTTGCTATCAAGTCCCTAGCTCTTTGCTCATCTTCTGATGTTTTTATGCCGGGTAATTCTACTAAAATTTTATCACTTCCCTGTCTTGCAACAGTAGGTTCAGCTAGTCCAAATTGATCAAGTCTGTTTCTTATTGTTTCAACAGCTTGAGCTATAGCATATTCTATCGTTGCTGCTTTTTCTTCATCGCTTAGACTAAGTGTATAATGAAGGTCTTTTTTCTCAACTACGATGCCTTTGATTGTTTTTAACATTGCGTCTATGTTTTGAGTCTCATCAGCATCTATGAGCGAAAATTCTATATTTTCATCTTTTGTTCTTAGCTTATCAAGTAAAATATCCTCTTTTTTAGCATAATAATTTATACTGCCTGCTATTGATTTTATCTTTGAGTGTATTGCAACTTCTGTTTCAACCCCCAAAAGCATATGCAAACCACCTTGTAAGTCAAGACCAAGATTTATCTTAGCCCCTTTATCTGTTTGCAAAAAAGATGGAATTGAAAAAGTAATACCAAAAATAAGGGCTATTAAAAATATAATAAGCCTATACGTTACTTTACCACTTCGCATTGTTAGGCTTCGATCTTTTTAGCTACAAAATCTCTTGAAAGACGAACTATTACGTCATCGTTAAGTTTTACTTTGATAAAATCCTCTTCAGGTTTTATGACTTCACATATTAAGCCACCATTTGTTATTATTTTATCACCTTTTGCTAGGTTTGAAATCATCTCGGCGTGTTGCTTTTGTTGCTTTTGTTGTGGTCTGATAACCAAAAAATAAAAAATCGCAAAAATCGCGACAAGAGGTAATAATGAGGTTAATAAATTTTGTTCCTGCATTTTTGTTCCTTAATAGAAAATTTTTAAAGCAATATTTTACCACTAAAATTATAATAAAAGCCTTTGTAAGTGCTTTTTTAATTTCAAATTTTATCTTTTTAGCTATTTTTGATTATGAAATTTTAAATTTTATTTCTCCTTTCTTGACTATTTTAGGGATTCATCTACTGATAAATACAGATAGAATTGGCTTTTTTTTAACTGGTTTTTTTGTGGGAATTTTGTGGTTTTATTGGATAGGTTTTAGTTTTATTTATTATGAAATGACTTATATGATTCCTATCGTTATAATCTCTGTAGGTATTGTTTATGGATTCATATTTCTTATAGCAAGTTTTCCAAGTTTTGTTTTTTTAAGAGCTGTAATGATTTTTTTGATAAGTTATATTCATCCTTTTGGTTTTAATTGGTTTAATTTAGAAGCGACTTTGGTTTTGGGCGTGTTTGAACCAAGCACAAAAGGCTTGATTTGTATATTTTTGTCAGCTTATTTTTTGAGATTTAATAAATTTTATAAACTTTTATTTTTAATTCCTTTGATATTTGCTGTTCAAATTGATACAAAAAAACCAAATTTTTTACCTTTTGATATACAGTTGGTTCAAACAAATATACCGCAAGATAAAAAATGGGATAAAAGATATAAAAATGATTTTATAAACGAAAATTTAAAGCTTATAAACTCAGCTATAAGAGATAATAAAAAGCTTATTATTATGCCTGAAAATGCCTTTGCCACTTTTATGAATTTTGAAAAAGAGCTTATTTTAGAGCTTAAAAAATTGTCTAAAAATATAACCATCGTAGCCGGTGCATTATCGTATGAAAATAGACAAGCTCACAACTCAACATATATCTTTGATGATGGGAAAATGCGAAAGATTGATAAATATGTTTTGGTTCCTTTTGGGGAGGAAATTCCACTTCCAAATTTTATGCGTGATTTTATAAATAAAAACTTTTTTAACGGAGCAAGTGACTTTAAGCCAGCTGGTGATGTAAGTGATTATGAAATAGGTGGTGTTTTGGTGCGAAATGCTATTTGTTATGAGGCTACGACAGATAAAATTTATAAAAACAATCCAAAAATAATCATAGCAATAACAAATAATGCTTGGTTTAAAACAAAAAATATAAACTCAACAGAGCCAGTTTTGCAACATTTGTTGCTTAAATACTATGCCACAAAATACGGCACTACAATATATCATAGTGTAAATGGTTCAAAAAGCGAGATAATAATCCCAAAAAAAGGAATTTAGCCCATTCTGCCTTTAAATTTTTTCTCATTTCCCATATAAACAAAGCTAAGCACTTCTGCAACCGCTTTAAACATATTTGCCGGTATCATTTCATCTACATCACAAAGCTTGTAAAGCTCTCTTGCTAGTGGCGGGTTTTCTACTATCTCAACACCATTTTCAGTTGCTATTTTTCGTATTTGCAAAGCCATCATATCAACACCTTTTGCTAAAACCACCGGTGCATCTTCTTTTGTTCTGTCATATCTGAGAGCTATCGCATAGTGGGTTGGGTTTGTGATAACAACATCTGCTTGCGGGACTTGTTGCATCATGCGCTTTCTTCCGGCTTCCATTTGAGCTCTTCTTATCCTTGCTTTTACTTGCGGATCACCCTCCATTTGTTTGTATTCATCTTTTACCTCTTGTTTGCTCATTCTTAAATCTTTAAAGTATTGAAACCTTACTATTAAAAGATCAATAAGTGCTATAGCAAGCAAAACTATAAGCATAACTCCAATTAAGATAAGCATTTTTTCTTTTAACCAAGATAACTGATCAAACATCGTAAAAAATAGTGTTTTTGGAAGCTCTTTGATAAATTGTAAAAAAAAGTAAAATGCGATTCCAAAAACAGCTGAAACCTTAACAATTATCTTTATAGAGTCTATTACTTTTTTTAAAGAAAATAGATTTTTTAGGCCTTTTATTGGATTTATTTTATTTAAATCAGGTGTGATTGGTTTGGTCGTAAAAATAAATCCAAACTGCATTACAGAGGCTAAAACACCTGCTATTGCTACACAAATACAAATAGGAAGCACCATAAGTAACATTCTAAAAAGTGTGTTTATCGTTATTTGGTGTGCGACTTTTAGGGTTATCTCTGTTCCTATTAAGCTTTGATAATAATTATAAAGCGATACAACTTGATTTTTCATAACTCCAAGCATGGGTAATAACACACCAATAGCTACTATAAGAGTTATAAAACCACTTATATCTTGACTTTTAGGGACATTTCCGTCCTTTTTTGCGTCTTCGATTTTTTTGGAGGTGGCTTCTTCTGTTTTTTCTTGATCTTCCCCAGCCATTATGCCCTATCTAAATTAATTTATTTTTTTGTTATTATAGCTAAGTTTAAACGAAGTTAAAACAATAATAAAATTTATTTATATAAATTTATTGTCTTTTAATAATTTATATTTTATTATTGCAGGCTAAAATTATATTTCAAGGAGTTTAAATGAAAATTAAAAATGTGTTTTTTACCTGTATTTTTTTACTCTCATCTTCGTTTGCAGATGATTTAAGAACACTTGCTTTAGAGTCTGGTTTGAAGTCTATACCTTCAGATAAAAATGCGTTAGAACAGCTTATAAATGATATTGCTCCGGATTCTAAAGAGTATCCATTTTCAGTAGATGCATATGAGCTTGGAAAAAAGCTTTATTTTGATCCTAGATTATCAAAATCAGGTATAATTAGCTGTAATACTTGTCACAATTTAAGTCTTGGTGGCGTTGATGGAGTGCCTGCTTCAACTGGACATAAATGGATGCCAAACCCTTCACATGTAAATTCTCCAACTGTATTTAACTCGGTATTTAACTCAGTTCAGTTTTGGGATGGAAGAGCAGCTCATTTAACAGCGCAAGCTAAAGGTCCTTTGCTAGCATCGGTTGAGATGGCTTCAACACCTAAGCTTATAGAACAAAGATTAAAATCAATTCCGGCTTATGTATATGATTTTAAGAAAGCTTTTAATAGCGAAATAAAGTTTGATTTGGTAGCAGCAGCTATTGGTATTTTTGAACGTAGTCTTATTACTCCTTCTAAGTTTGATAAATTTTTAGAAGGCGACAATAAAGCTCTTAATGATATGGAAAAAAAGGGTTTAAAGACTTTTATAGATAAAGGTTGTGCTAGTTGTCATGATGGCGTGAATTTAGGTGGAACCTTGCAACCATTTGAAGTTGCAAATAAATATGAGTTTTCTAATATTGGTGATTTTAAAGGTGATAAAAACGGACTTGTAAAAACTCCAACTTTGAGAAATATAGAATTAACAGCACCTTATTTTCATAATGGTGTAGTATGGTCACTAGAAGAAGCTGTTAAAATTATGGGCAGTGTTCAGCTAGGCATTGATATAAAAGACAATGAAGCTAAAGATATAGCAATATTTTTAAAATCTTTGACAGGAGATGCTCCTAAGATAGATTATCCTATATTGCCAGCCTCTACAAAAACCACATCTGTTCCAGAACTTGATTATTAATTTTTCGGGAGATTTTTTCTCCTGAAATTTCTTTTTAAAATAAAAATTAATCTTAAATTTATAAATTTTTTAGTAAAATCAACCCCTTAAAATAACCAATAGAGCTCCCAAAATCTTTTCTTAGTAAAAGTGCTTTTTGGTAACTACCACATATAGAAGGGATAGCAATGTCAAAATATGCTATTATAAAACACGGTGGAAAACAATACAGGGTTAGCGAAGGTCAGTACCTAAACTTGGATCGTTTTGAAGCTAATGCAAAAGACAGCATCGAGATTACAGACGTATTGGCTGTAAATGATGGTGATGTTAAGGTAGGTGCGCCGTTTGTTAAGGGTGCAAAAGTTGTCTTAGAAGTTGTTAATTTAGGTAAAGACAAAAAAGTTATTATCTACAAAAAACGCAGAAGAAAAGACTCAAAATTAAAGCGTGGTTTTAGAAGACAATACACACGCGTTAAAGTAATAAGCATAGCAGCCTAAGGAGATAAGATATGGCACACAAAAAAGGTCAAGGTTCAACCCAAAACAACCGAGATTCTATCGGTCGCCGCTTAGGTGTTAAGAAGTTCGGTGGAGAATTTGTTAGAGCTGGAAATATCATAATTCGTCAAAGAGGAACAGCTACTCACGCTGGTAGCAATGTTGGTTTAGGTAAAGATCATACAATATTTGCTTTGATAGATGGATATGTTAAATTCGAAAGAAAAGATAAAAACAGAAAAAAAGTTTCTGTATATCCAGCTGCTTAATTTATAGAGGATTTTTTCCTCTATAAATTTTTAAAATTATTATTAACTCTCTTTTTATTCTCTCTAAGTATTTTTATATTTAAATATTAATTTATAAACAATATACAATTTTTTCTCATTGCAAATTATACATAAAAATAAATCACGACCAAGATGATTTAGATGATAAAATCTAATGTACTTGTTTTTGTTTATTAAATTTGATTTTATCTTTGTATGATTTTCCTAAAGCAAAAAGACCAATCCATCTTTTTATCTCTTAGCTTTTTATAAGGACATCCGTAAAATTTACAAGATATTATAAACATAAATTTTAATGCATTAGATTGCTAAATAAAAAATAATATAGTTACGGATATTAAAAATTTATATTAAAAATATGCATACAAACATTTGAATTTATAAGTTAAAGGTGTTTAATTTTAGTAAAAATTTTTAATGATCAGGGATGATTTTAAAATTATAAAAGTCATCTTGCAGCCAAGTTTATTACCCAAAGTGTTATATATTTTGCAATAAAAAATTAAATTTTTGTAAAAATTTGAAATTTATAAAACTCTCATCAAACAAAAACTATTCAACACTCCAATCAATAGGCTCTTTGCCTTGCCTAATAAGATAAGTATTTGTTTTTGAAAAGTGTTTGCAACCAAAAAATCCACCACGAGCAAGAGGGCTTGGGTGAGGTGCAAAAAGTACTAAATGTCTATCTTTGTCTATTAAATTTGACTTTATCTTTGCATAATTTCCCCATAGCAAAAAAACCAGCCCATCTTTTGTATCGCTTAGCTTTTTTATAACGGCATCTGTAAAAATTTGCCAACCAAAGTTTGAGTGAGAATTTGGCATTCCTTCATTTACACTAAGGGTTGAGTTCAGAAGTAGTACACCCTGCCTTGCCCATTTGCTAAGATCGCCTGAGTTTGGTTGCTTGATACCCAAATCATCATAAATTTCTTTGTAAACATTAACAAGGCTAGGCGGTATCTTTTCGCCTTTTGGCACAGAAAAGCTAAGCCCCATTGCTTGATTTGGTCTGTGATAAGGGTCTTGCCCTAAAATAACTACTTTTACATTATCAAATGGAGTTAGATTAAAAGCATTAAATATAAGCTTACTTGGCGGATATACTTTGTTTTGCTTTTTTGCTTCTATCAAGCTTTGCTTTATTTTAGCAAAATAGGGGCTTAAAAATTCATCTTTTAAGCTATCTTTCCAGCCTTGTTCTATCTTAACATCTTGTAAATTTATATGCATTTATTTGCCTAAAAACATATCAGGCTTTAGTTTAATGACCATCAAAAAAGCACTAAGCATACTTTGCTCTCTTATATAATTTCTATCGCCTTTTAGCAGTAGCCTTTCAACCATACTCGTGCCATCTTTGTGAAGTACACCGACAAAAACTGTCCCTACTGGTTTTGAATCACTGCCCCCATTTGGTCCAGCTATCCCGCTTATAGCTATACTAAAGTCAGATTCTGATGACCTTATAACACCACTAAGCATAGCTCTAACACACTCTTCGCTAACTGCTCCATAAGTGTCTAAGACTTCATCACTTACTCCAAGCCAAGAGTTTTTTATCCTATTTGCATAGCTTACAATTGAGCCTTCAAATACTTGAGAAACTCCATCATAATCGCCAAGCCTACAAGCACACATTCCAGCCGTACAAGACTCTGCAAAGCTTATTTTTATGTCTTTTTCTATTAGTTTTTTTGCGATGAATTTAACTATATCTTTATCATCTATCATCTTTTGTGAAAAGAGATTTTTTACACTTTGTTTGAAGCCATCTATGCTTCCAAATTTTTCGGCTTTTGTTTTTACTATCGTTAAATTTGGTAAAATTTCACTTAGATAAATTTGGACTTTATACGGTTTTGCAAGCGGTTCAAGTAAAATTTTTGCACTCTCTTTATCTATATCAAATAGGTTAAAAAATGATATATTTTCAGGTTTTTTTATCAAAATTTCTGCCATTTTTTCGGTTGGATTTGCTTGTATTAGATTTATTTTCGTGTTGTTTAGTTCTATCACAAAGCTACCATTAGAGCTATCTAGTGCATTTTTTGTGGCTATTGTGTTTTGTTCGGTTAGTTCAAGAACATCAGAACTAAGAGTCGCTAGTATCTTTGCCATAAAATCATAACTCTCATATGAAGCAAAAATACAAAGAGAGTCTTGGTCTTTTATCAAATTTTCAACTATAAAAAGTATCTCATTATCGCTTTTTGATACAAAATTTATATCCCCGATTTCACCAAAATGTTCCTCATAGCTATCATAAATATAACTTAAATGTTCTTTATTTACACGCAAATCATCGCCAACTATAAGCATTTTATGTTTCATAAATTTTACCTTTTAATTTTGATCTATTATATCAAATAAAAAATAAAAAATAAATTTTTTTAAGCCCTATATAACAGAGTTTTAGATAGAATTTGCAAATTTAACTTTAGGGGTATAAAGATGGATTATAAAGATACGCTTTTACTTCCTGCTACTGATTTTCCTATGCGGGCAAACTTACCACAAAATGAGCCTGATAGGATAAGTTCTTGGTATGGAAAAAGAGATGTTTATGAAAAGATGAAGCAAAAACGCAAAAACGCAACTTCTAGTTTTAGTATTCACGATGGACCTCCTTATGCAAATGGTCATTTGCATATAGGACACGCTTTAAATAAAATTTTAAAAGATATTATCACAAAAACACACTATTATTTTGGCGAGGATATTAGATATGTTCCGGGCTGGGACTGTCACGGACTTCCTATAGAACAACAAGTTGAGAAAAATCTTGGTGATAAGAAAAAAACTTTAAGCAAGACTAAGATTAGAGAGCTATGTAGAGCTTATGCTAGTGAGTTTGTAAAAATTCAAAGCGAAGAGTTTAAATCGCTTGGTATTATCGGAGATTTTGATAATCCTTACTTAACTATGAAATTTGAGTTTGAGGCTGATATATACAGAGCGCTTTGCGAGATAGCAAAAAAAGGACTTTTAGTAGAAAGAAGCAAGCCTGTTTATTGGAGCTGGGCGGCTAGGTCAGCACTTGCTGAAGCTGAGGTTGAGTATGAAGATAAAGAGGATTATTCTATCTATGTTGCTTTTAAACTCGGCGATGAAGCTTCAGCTAAGCTTGGTGTAGATAAAGCAAGTGCTGTTATATGGACAACTACTCCTTGGACATTACCAGCAAACCAAGCTATATGTTTAAACCCAGATGAAACATATGTTGTAACTAGTGAAGATTTAATATTTGCTAAGCCTTTACTTGAAAATTTGGTAAATATAGGCATAACAAAAGGCGAAATAAAGAAAGAGTTTAAAGCACAAATCCTAGAAGGACTAAATGCTATAAATCCTTTAAATGATAGAGATAGTAAACTTTTACTTGCTGAGCATGTTAGTATGGATGGCGGAACCGGTTTAGTTCATACAGCACCGGGTCACGGCGAGGATGACTATTATGTATGTTTAAGATACGGCATAGAGGTTATTATGCCTGTTGATGAAGAGGGAAAATATGACAATACTCTAAAAGTAAAAGGCTTGTTGAAAGATCCTGATGAACTCATAGGTATGCATATCTTTAAAGCAAATGAGAGAATTTTAGAACTTTTAGGCGATAGCTTGCTAAATGTATCTAAGTTTGTTCACTCATATCCATTTTGTTGGAGAACGAAAAAACCTGTTATTTATAGAGCTACCAAGCAGTGGTTTATCTCTATGGATGATAAAAAACTAGATGGCAAAAGCCTAAGAAGCGTAGCAAGGCAAGAGCTAAACAATATCAAATTTTATCCAGCAGTTGGTATAAAAAGAATAGGAACAATGATTGAAAATCGTCCTGATTGGTGTATATCTCGCCAAAGGGATTGGGGTGTGCCTATAGCATTTTTTAGAGACAAGGATACAAAAGAGCCTATATTTGATGCTGATGTGTTAAGTAATGTTGCTGATATTTTTGAGAAAAAAGGCGCAGATGCTTGGTGGGATTTGAGTATAGCCCAGTTACTTCCATCTGATACAAAATACAATCCTGAAAAATTAGAAAAAGTTATGGATATACTTGATGTTTGGTTTGATAGCGGTTCTACTTGGCAAGCTGTTTTAAATAGCAAAAGATATGATGCTGGTAGCTATCCTTCAAGTATGTATTTAGAGGGTTCAGATCAACATCGTGGTTGGTTTCAAAGTTCATTACTTGTTAGCACAGCTGTAAATTCTCATGCACCTTACAAATCTGTCCTTACTCACGGATTTACCGTTGATCACAAGGGTGAGAAGATGAGTAAAAGTAGAGGTAATGTCGTAGCTCCACAAGATGTTATAAAGACTTATGGTGTTGAAATTTTACGCCTTTGGGTTAGTTTGAGTGATTATTCAAGTGATCTTAAAATAAGCGACAATATCTTAAAACAAGTTAGTGAGCAGTATAGAAAAATAAGAAACACAATAAGATTTTTACTCGCTAACGTAAATGATTTAGATGAGATTAATGCTGATTTTGGTCTTTTGGACAAGTGGATACTTGGTAAGGCAAAAAGAGCTTTTGATGAAGCTAGTGCTTGTTTTCAGCAGTATGATTTTTCAAAAGGATTTAATATACTTTTAAATTTCTTGTCTGCTGATTTGAGTGGTATTTATCTTGATGTTTGTAAAGATAGACTTTATTGTGATGATAAAAACTCATCAACTAGACGTTCAGCACAAAGTGCAATGGCTATCATAACTCGCTCTTTATTGCCACTTTTAGCGCCTACCTTGACATATACAGTAGATGAGGTTATGGAGTATGCGCCAAAGATAATCAAGCAAGATTATACCGATGGTTTTGACCTTATAAATACACCTATGGAGTTTGACTTTAAGGTTGAAGATGAGCTTATGTTGAGTAGCAGACAGAAGTTTTTTGAAATGATTGACTCTTTGAAAAAAGATAAAAAGATAAAATCAACTCTTGAATTAAATCTACAAACAACATCTGATCAAATTTTAAGCCTAGACAATAAAGACATAAGTGATTTTTATATGGTTAGTAGGGTTTTACCTTTTGATGATACTGAGGCATTATGTGAGTTTGGTATAGATGATAATAAATTTAAAATTGTTTTAAATAAAGAGCATAAGTGTCCAAGATGTTGGAAATTTAACGCTTCAAGCGAAGGCGATGTTTGCCCAAGATGTAAAGAGGTTTTAGCTAGTGCTAACTGAACAAATACCTTTTAGTATAATTGTTGTAAGTATTGTCGTTATACTTGTTGTTACAGCAATAGGCATAGTTTTGGTTAATAAATTTAAGGATAAAAAGTGATAAGTTTAAAAGATGCTTTAAAACTATCAGGCGAAGAGATTAAAAATTTAAGAATCGAGCTTGAAGAAAAGATAAAAAAAGAAAAACAGCTAGGCGCTTATGTAGAACAGTTAGCGGATCTACCTTTGGCTAAATTTGGCGAAGGTATACCGGTAGCCATAAAAGACAACATACAAGTAAAAGGCTGGAGCGTAACTTGTGCATCTAATATATTGCAAGGATATGTATCGCCATATAATGCTACTGCTATAAATAAACTTATCGAACACAATATGTCGCCATTTGGCAGGACAAATATGGATGAGTTTGCTATGGGTAGCACGACTGAAAGTTCATTTTATGGTAAAACATTAAATCCTTTAAATCATGCTCATGTTCCCGGTGGTTCAAGTGGTGGCTCTGCTGCCGCTGTTGCCGGTGGTTTGGCTATAGCTGCACTTGGTAGTGATACTGGCGGTAGTATCCGCCAACCAGCTGCTTTTTGTGGTTGTGTCGGCTTTAAACCTACATACGGCAGGGTAAGTAGATATGGTTTGGCTGCTTATTCAAGTAGCTTAGATCAAATAGGCCCTATAACTCAAAATGTAGAAGATGCAGCTATATTGTATGATGCTATAGCTGGTTATGATAAGATGGATAGTACGAGTGCTAATGTAGAGTTTGAAACCATAAGTGACAAGCTAGATCCAAACAAAAAATTAAATATATGTGTTATTAAAAATTATGTTGAAAATGCAGACGAAGAGAATAAAACCGCACTTTTAAAAACGATAGAAAAGTTAAAATCTCACGGACACAATATAACTTATAGAAATTTAGAAGACTCAAAATATGATGTAGCAACATACTATATAATAGCAACTGCCGAAGCTAGTGCAAATTTAAGCAGATATGATGGTATAAGATATGGCAGAAGAGCCGATTCAAAAAATCTAAAAGAGCTATATATAAACTCAAGAAGTGAAGGTTTTGGTGAAGAGGTAAAGAGAAGAATTTTACTTGGAACCTTTGTTTTAAGTAGTGGTTATTATGATGCTTATTATATAAAGGCTCAAAAAGCAAGGGCTCATATAAAAGCACAATATGAAGAAATTTTAAAAGAAAACGATCTTATTTTTATGCCTATTGCTCCTAGCACAGCTTTTAAATTTGGGCAGATAAAAGATCCTTTGAGTGCATATTTGAGTGATATTTATACCATAAGCGTGAATTTGGCGGGGCTTCCAGCTGTATCAGTTCCTGTAAGCAAAGCGCAAAACAATCTAAGTATAAGCGCACAGCTAATAGCTAAAGCTTGGGATGAACAAACTCTTATGGATGGTGCATTAAGTTTAGAAAATATAATAAAAGGATAAGAATTGAAGATAATAAAAAAAGCTCTTACATTTGAAGATGTGTTGCTTGTGCCTCAGTATTCTGAGGTATTGCCAAAACAAGTTGATATAAAAACAAAATTTAGCAAAAACATATCATTAAATATACCTATTGTATCTGCTGCTATGGACACAGTTACGGAACATAGAGCTGCTATAATGATGGCAAGACTTGGTGGTATAGGCGTTATACACAAAAATATGGATATTCAGACTCAAGCAAAAGAGGTAAAAAGGGTTAAAAAAAGTGAAAGTGGTGTTATTATAGACCCTATTTTTATAACCCCAGATGCAACTGTGGCAGATGCTTTAAATTTAATGTCAGAGCTTCATATCTCAGGTGTTCCTGTTATAGATAAAGACCGTAAACTTATAGGAATTTTGACAAATAGAGACTTAAGATTTGAAACAGATACTACAAAATTAGTAAAAGAGCGCATGACAAAAGCACCTTTGATAACAGCAAAAAAAGGTTGTACACTTGATGATGCAGAAAAGATATTTAGTCAAAATAGAGTAGAAAAACTTCCTATCATAGATGAAGATGGAAGACTTGATGGGCTTATAACCATAAAAGACCTTAAAAAACGCAAAGAGTATCCAAATGCAAACAAAGATAATTATGGTCGTTTGCGTGTGGCAGCAGCTGTTGGTGTTGGTCAGCTAGATAGAGTTGAGGCTTTGGTTAAGGCTGGTGTTGATGTTATCGTTATGGATTCAGCTCACGGACACTCAAAAGGTATTATTGATACATTAAAGCAAATAAAACAAAAATTTGATGTTGATGTTGTTGTTGGAAATATAGCAAATCCAGCCGCAGTAAAAGATCTAGCAGAAGCTGGTGCTGATGGCATCAAAGTAGGTATAGGACCTGGTTCTATATGCACTACAAGGATAGTAGCTGGTGTTGGTGTTCCACAAATAACAGCTATAGATGATTGTGCTATAGAAGCTGCAAAATACGGTATACCTATCATTGCAGATGGTGGTATTAAGTATTCTGGTGATATATCAAAAGCTCTTGCGGCTGGCGCTAGTTGTATTATGGCTGGTAGTTTGCTTGCTGGTTGTGAAGAAAGTCCGGGCGAGGTTATCACATATCAAGGAAGACAATACAAGGCTTATAGAGGTATGGGTTCTATAGGTGCTATGACAAGGGGTAGCTCTGATAGATATTTCCAAGAAGGTACAGCAAGTGAGAAGCTAGTTCCTGAGGGTATAGAGGGTAGAGTGCCATTTACTGGTAGCATGAAAGATGTTATACATCAGCTTATAGGCGGTCTTAGAAGCTCTATGGGTTATGTTGGAGCTAAGGATATACCTACCTTACAACAAAAGGCTGAGTTTGTTGAGATAACAAGTGCAGGGCTAAAAGAGAGCCACGTTCACGATGTTGTTATAACTCAAGAAGCACCAAACTACAAAGTAAACTAAAATCTTAAAGCCATTTTTTGATGGCTTTATCTTTTAATCCACAAAAGGAAAGATATGGATAATCAAGCTCAAAGCTTTGAAGATAAGATAAAAAAAGCAGAAGAAATTTTAAAGACTCTAAACAGTGAAGATGTTGCACTTCAAGATAGTGTAAAACTATGTAAAGATGGCAAAAAGCTACTTGATGAAGCACAAAAGATACTAGAAGATGCAAAACTTAGCATCACACAAGTACAAGATGACTAAGATAGCGGTATTGCAACTTCCCACCCTTGCTTTAAGCGAGGCTAGGCTTGATTATTATCTTAAGGTTTGTAAGGATAATGGCGTTAGTTTGATTTTACTTGGCGAATATGTTTTAAATAGCTTTTTTAAAGAGCTTGAAAATATGCCAATTAGCATGATAAAAAAACAGAGCGAAGATAGAAAAGAATCCCTTATAAATTTAGCAAAAAAATACGATATAACCATCATCGCTCCACTTGTTTTAGTGCGTGGTAAGGATATATATAAGGTTATTGCAAAGATTTCACAGTCTCAAACTAAATTTTATGAACAACAATTTTTAATGCAATACTCTCACTGGAATGAGGCAAAATTTTTTAAAAATGAGTTTAAAGATAAATTAAACTATGCTACTTTTAAATTTGATGATTTGAAATTTGGTGTGATGTTTGGTTATGAGGCACATTTTGATGCTAGTTTTGTCTATATGATGAAAAAAAATGTAGATGTTTTACTGATACCTACAGCTTGCACCTTTGAGACAAACGAAAGATGGTGTGAACTTTTAAAAATGCGAGCCTTTACAAACAATGTCTATATATTAAGAGCAAATAGAATAGGGCATTATAAAAACAAAAACATAGATGAGAGCTGGAACTTTTACGGCGATAGTATGCTTATATCTCCATTTGGCGAAGTGTCCCAAAGACTTGGCAATAATGAAGAGATGATGATATCAAATCTTGATAAAAAAGAGATAATCACAGCTCGTGGAATTTGGGGTTTTAAAAACGAGATAAATAAAAAGAAACTTTTATCTTGATAGCTAAAATTTGAAATAAGCCATACAAAGATGGCTATAAAACCATCTTTATTGCTCTTTGTGAATACAATCTTGAAATATAAATTTATGCTCTTGTGGGATAGCTTTATATATTTCGTTTGCAAGCTGTCTTATCTCCCAAAGTGCCGCTTTAGAACTTCTTAGTGATATGAAGTTTTGCAAGGCTCTAGCATTTATACTCCAAGTAAGCTCTGTTTTGTAACATTCAGGTAGGCAGTATTTTACTATATCAAGACTTGTCGTAGTGGTTGATAAGATATGTCTTAGGTTTTCAAGTGCTTTTATGCTTGCATTGTCGATTAGTTCATTTTGTGTCAAAACTATATATCTTTGTGCATTTTCATAATCAAATTTATCATCTTGTATAAAAGGGTTTTCGTTTTTTAGCTCTTTTAGTGTGTATCTTGTTGATTTTACAGATAGGCTGGCCATTCTATGTCTTGATAGCTCTTGCAATAACGCCCTAGATATATCTTGTATATAAAATGTATAGTGTATATGCTCCAAGGTTGAAGCGTGTTTAAACTTATTTCCTACTCTATCTATCAGCTCTATGTCTTTTTCGCCACCATTATCACCTCTCTCAAAGCTCTGCCAACAAGTTCTTATAGCATGTGAGCATACATTTAATGGTGTGTGTGTTAAAAGTGTTATTTTCATATTTTCTCTTTTGAATTTTTGTGTATTTTAGCCTTTTAGGACTTAAAATCAAATACTGAAAAATATTTTTTTCCTATTTTTGGTAGAAAATTATTTTTTATATTATGATTTCAAAAAGACATTAATATAAGTAGAAATAAAATTACATAAAAATGAGAAATTTATGTAATTTTTATTTTACTTTAATAAATCCAGTAGTAAAATACAAGTCCAAATAATTTTTACAAAGGAGATAAAATTCAACATTTCGATTATTACTAGTGCGACTCTGATCGCTGTAGTTTTAACACAAGGTGCTTTTGCTGATCTTAAAAGTGATTTTAAAGATTCAGAAAATCTTAAAGATAAAGCCAAAAGGTATAGTAAAAAATTAGATAAAATCATAAATGATTTTTATCAGATAGACTACTCAAAGTTTGCCACTTATGGCGAAAATACTGCAACTAACGCAAAAGAAATAACAGAGTTAATTTATGACATATCGAGTCTAGGTGCTTTTTATGTAGCTGACAATCCTGGCGTAACTGATAAAAAGAAACTAATATCAGATATAACGGATATATCAAATCCAAATGGATATAAAATTTCAATATCACAAGGTGGAACTGTCAGTATATTTATTGATAGTCATAAGGGTGCAAATTTAGTTCCATCTACTGCGACTGTTAGTCCTGAAAAGAATGGTTTTGATAATGTTTTTTCTATTGCAAACAAAGAAAAAGTTACAGCTCTTTTAAAATCATTAAAAGAATATGTAGCAAATGACTTGCAAAAAAGAGAACAATTAGTCTTTGAAAAACTAACCAAATATGCTATATTGAGTTACTATAATGAACAACCAAAATTTGATTCAATGGATTCAAGTATCGTTGATGATAGGCTAAATTCCGATATTGTCTTAAAGTATCTAAAAATCATGAACGAAAGCATTAAGGCAAATTCTTTTAAGATAACAGGTGATCAGATAAGATCCAAACTTCATTTAGGTTCAAATGGTGATTCTGGTGGAAATAAGCTTAAGGCCGATAATTTATCACAATTAATGCAAGTTTATTATGACTTGGTAAAATTAGATAAGTTATCAGATGATAAGTATATATCTGAGGCTAAAGCTTTGGCTAAATCGTTAGCTAATGCAGGTATTGAACTCGCAAATGGTAAAACGATATCAGATATAAATACCGCAGATAGCATAGAAAATCTCAAAAAGTTGATTAAAGATGTGGATAATCTTAACAATGGTAATGATTTAAAAACAAAATACATTGATAGATTTGACACTACTACTCTTTTTGCTCTTGACGCAGCTGTAAATTTGAGTATTATTTATGATAATTTACAAAGTGATGCGTTTATGAAAGAACAACCAAGTGTGATTTTAAAGATAAAAGAAGCTATTTATGAGTTAAAAGCTGGGTTAATCAAACAAGGCGATAAAACATTAAAACAACAAGTTTATAAATATAATAAGAAAGGTATTAATGATAAAAAAATTCATATAAAAGACACACCGGAAGGAATTTTAGCTCAATACGACAACTTACAAAAAGCAAGTCATTTGCTATTAGAGCTAAAGATGGGTAATTTTAATCCCAAAATCGCATTAGAAAGCAGACAAAAAACAGATGGTGAAATGGCACAAATAGCTAAATTTAAAGAGGCTATTTGGTTGTTGAAAAAATCTAATATAGTTGTTAAAAACGATAGTGAGCTTAAAAAAATGTTAGATTTTGCAGCTACAAATATAGATAACAAAGTATTGAGTGATGATGGTTCTGGCGCTATAAAAGATGCGATAGATGTGCTAGTAGCTGGTGCTAGTGGGATAGAACTTGTAAAAAAAGCCTTAAATGCACAGATAAAACTGGCTTCTATCCAAGCTAGATACGATCTAAAAGCAAAGACATTTTTGCAAGATCCTAGAGTTTATTTGTCATCTATGAGTAAAGATATCATTTTAAGTATGACTGATGCGGCTACTTCAAATGATAACATAGCAAATTATCTAACACAAGATACTGCAAATATACTATCTTTCGTAAAAGCCAACGAAACCTCAATCCAATCAGCAACAAACGAAATAGGTAAAGTATCTAATCTAGATATGGTTAATTTTAGTAATCAACTATCAACACAAACAAGACTTGCTAAACTAAGCAATCCATTCAATGAAGACTTAGCATTAGCATCTGCTATAAATAAACTAAGCAATGATAAATTTGCTGATAATGGTGATAGTGTATCATCTGTAATAAAATCATATACAGATAGATTTAACAATGATAACAATATATGGGCAAATGTTATAGGTGCAAAAGGTAAAGTAAAAGATAGTTCTAATCCAGAACTACATGGCTTTAGTATAGGTTATGATAGAGCATTTGATAACACAATAGTAGGTGGATATATGACTCTTGCTAAATCAAAAGCTGATTCTAGCCTAATCAACACAAAAGCAAGCAACTATCAATTTGGTCTATATGGTAGAACATATATAGACAATAGTGAAATAGATACAAGAGTATCATTTGGTAAAGCTAAAAACAAAATTGATAGATATGTAAAAAGCAATGGTAATGTATTAACTCAAAACGGTAAATATGATACAACATATACATCATTAGCAGTTGATTATGGTTATGTTATAGATCTAAGCGATAGCTTGTTTATGAAACCATTAGTAGGATTAGATTATTCTCACTCTAAATCAAAAGCTTTCAAAGAAAGTGGAGATCTAGCATTATCATTTAATGGTGTTACTTCAAAATCTTTAAATGCTAAACTAGGTTTAGAATTTAGAAAATATGTAGACAATGGAAACTACCTATATATAACTCCAGGATTTGAAGCAGAAGTATACAAAGATGTAAAAGATCCTGTAGCTAGATTTATAGGTTCAAACAAAGACATCAAACTAAAAGCAGATGATAAAAAAGGAAGATTTGTTACACTTAAAACAGGTGCAGAATTAAAACTAACAGATGCTTTATCTACAAACGTAAACTTTGGCGTAAAAGCTAAATCAAAACAACAATACTTTGATGGAACTGTAGGACTTAAATACAAGTTCTAAGAACACAACTAAACTACAAACCACAACTCTAACCAAGGGTTGTGGTTATCACACAATACATAAACAACACTAATCTTATAAAACATTATAAAACATACAAATTTATACCAAATATTTATCTTATTTTAATATGGGGGGGGTAAAATACCTAGCTAAATTTTACTTAAGGAGAAAAAGTTGAAAATTTCGATGATTGCTAGTGCAACTATTATAGGTGCAATGATGACGATAAATGTTTATGGTAGTTCATCTTTGGATGAAATAAATAATATACAAAACCAAAACCAAAACCAAATTAAAGAATTAGAAGAAGCTAGTAAAGATGGATTTCTTGATAAATTTAAGCAAGAAAAACAACAAATTGAGCAAGCTAAACAGCAAGCAAAAAATGCAAGATTAGAAGCAGAACAAGCTAAAGAAAAAATTGAAAAAGAAAAACAACAAGCAGAACAAGCAAGAAATGAAGCAGAAAAATTAAAACAACAAGCAGAACAAGAAAAAAAAGTAGCTGAAAATATAAAAAATAAAGCCTTACAACAAGCACAACAAGCACAACAAGCAAAAGAAAAAATTGAAAAAGAAAGACAAAAAGCTGAAACAGAAATAATACAAATTGAAAAAGAAAAAAAAGTAGCTGAAAATTTAAAAGATCGAAATGAAAAGATTAAAAAAGAAGCTGAAGAAAAAGTATTTGGAAAAAATGGAATAAACAGTAAAATTAAAAATCAAACAGAATTAAAAGATATTTTACAAGAATTAACCAAAGAAACTTTTAAAGGTTCAAAAAATGACCTTAATAATGCCATTGAAATTTTAAAAGGCGAAAATGGATATACTGATGATAAACTAAAACAATTAGCTGGTGATTTAAATGGTAATAAAAATAATGAAAAAATAAAATTATTGGAAACTCTGTCTAAAATAGGTTTGGTTAATAAATCAAAGCTTAACAAACTTGAAACAGAACAAGAAAAAACAAATAAATTAAATGAAATTATTGGTGGTAAAGAAGATAATAAAAAAGGTTTGAGAAAATTAATAGAAGATCTAAAAAATGAAACAGATTCGATTAAGTCTATGCTTGAAACAATAATTACTATCAAAAATGAAATTCAAAAAAAAGTAGAAGAAATAGTAAGTTTTGAACAAGAAATTAAAAAACAACAAAGTTTAGAAAATAAAAAACAACAAGAATTTGAAAAACAACAACAAGAATTTGAAAAACAACAACAAGAATTTGAAAGACAAAAGCAAATTGAAACAGAAAAAGAAAAAATAATCACAGAAAAAACTAAGGAATCAGAAAAACAAGCACAATTAGCACAACAAAAAACCGAAGAATTAGAAAAAGCTGAAAAAGCACTAGAACAAGCCAAAAAAGAAGCCGAACAAAAACTAAAAGAACTACAACCAAAACTAGAACAAGCCGAAAAAGAACTAAAAGAAGCCCAAGAACTAGCTCGTAAAGCAAAAAATCCAGAAGCAAAAGCTAAAATAATAGCAGAACTAGATAAAAAACTAGAAAAAGCCAAAAAAGATAGAGCAGAAGCTATATCAAGTGATAAAAATTTAGAACTAAACAAAGATGAAGCTCAAACAACATCATCTTTATTATCTGTTGTTAATAATAAAGAGGTTGAGAATTTACTACTTAATGTTAAAGCCAAAGACATAGCTACTTTAGCTAAAAATATAAATAGCACATTAGAAGAAGTTTCAAAAGAGTTTAAAGACAATAAAACAGTAGATACACTTTTATCAAGTGTTGGTTCAGCTATAAACTCAAGACTTGCTAAACTAAGCAATCCATTAAATGATGATCTAGCATTAGCTTATGCTATAAAAAATCTAAGTGATAATAAATTTGCAGATAATGCAGATACTCTTTCAAGTGTAGTAAAAGAGTATACAAATAGATTTAACTATGACAGCAACCTATGGGGAAATATCATGGGTGGTAAAGCTAAATTAAAATCTCAAGCAAATACAAATACTTATGGATTTATGCTAGGTTATGATAAAGCATTTGATAATATGATAATTGGTGGATATGCTGGATATACTAATGCTAAGTCATCAAGCAATACACTAACAACCAAATCAGATAACTACCACTTTGGTGCTTATACTAGAATGTATATTGATCAAAACGAAATAGATGCTAAAGTATCTTATGGTAAAGGTAAAAACAAACTAGATAGAAAAGTAACTACAAACCCAGACTTTGATGCTAATGGTAAATATAATACTAAATTCTTTGATGCAAGTATTGATTATGGTCATATATTTGATACAAACAACAACTCTTTTATGAAACCAATGATTGGTTTAGAATATAGCCATGTAAGTACTAAAGGCTTTAAAGAAACTGGTAAAGTTCCTGTAAGCTTTAAAGGAACTACTGTAAAAACACTATCAGCTAAAGCAGCAGTAGAGTTTAGAAAATACATAGCAAACGGTAACTTCTTATACATAACTCCAGGTATCCAAAAAGAGTTACGTAAAAGTATGAAAGATACAGAACTAGCATTTGTAAACTCAACAGAAAATATCAAATATGCATCTAAAAAAGATAAGCATACATTCTTTACACTTAAAACAGGTGCAGAGATGAAACTAACTGATAATCTATCTACAAATATAAACTTTGGCGTAAAAGCTAAATCAGAATCAAAATACTACAATGGAACTGTAGGACTTTCTTATAAGTTTTAATTACACAAACCACAACTCTAACCAAGGGTTGTGGTTATCACACAATACATAAACAACACTAATCTTATAAAACATACAAATTTATATCAAATATTTAGCTTATTTTAATAGGGGGGGGGTAAAATATAGTTTTTATATCTATAAATGCATATTAAATATAGATATAATCTATATAAAAGGAGAAAAAATGAAAATTTCAAAGATTGCATGTAGCACATTATTAGGTGCTATTATCGCTACAGGTGCTTTTGCAGATGCAAATAAAGAGAAGCAAGATTATCTTACCATAAAAGACGTGAAAGATAATATTGTTAAAGAGGTTAAAGCTTTTAAAGATAGTTTAAAAAGTGTAGATGCTGGTAGTTATCTTTTTAAAAACTATAGTTCTAAATTTCCAAAGGATTTTTATGACGACAAGGGAAATCCATCACTTAAAGAATTACATAGTCATGCTACTAAATTAACTGAATATTTTGATGTGATCAACAAAGATAAAAAAGGTGTTTTTATACCTAAAAATGGTAAAGATACCTGCAAAGATAACACAAACGATTGTCTTTTTGCTATTGATGTCAAAAAAAATGAAGTTTATCTTGATGGTGAAAAAATAGCTGAGTTAGAGGGAAATAGGATAGTATTTAAAGGTGGTGATGATAAACCGTTAGGAAAATACAAGAAAACCAATAAACCATTAGATGAGTCTTCATATTTAAAACTACAAGATTTTATAAACAAAGAAGTAAAAAAAATTGCAGATAAGTATGCAGAAGAAGCTTTAAAAAAAGATAATTTTAAAGATGCAGATAAAAAGCTTTTAACTGAAGCTATAGTAACAGCTAATGAATTAAATAACAATGAAGCTCAAACAGTATCATCTTTATTAAATGTTAAAGATGATAAAAAACTTTCTGGTATTATAGAAGAAGACTATGATGCTGAAGATATAGCTATGTTAGGTAAAGTGTTAAACAAATCTTTAGAAGATATTACCAGTGGCTTTAACAATATCGATACTATAGATGCTATAATATCAAATACTGGATTGGCTACAAACTCAAGACTTGCTAAACTAAGCAATCCATTAAATGATGATTTAGCTTTAGCTTATGCTATAAAAAATCTAAGTGATAATAAATTTGCAGATAATGCAGATACTCTTTCAAGTGTAGTAAAAGAGTATACAAATAGATTTAACTATGACAGTAACCTATGGGGAAATATCATGGGTGGTAAAGCTAAATTAAAATCTCAAGCAAATACAAATACTTATGGATTTATGCTAGGTTATGATAAAGCATTTGATAATATGATAATTGGTGGATATGCTGGATATACTAATGCTAAGTCATCAAGCAATACACTAACAACCAAATCAGATAACTACCACTTTGGTGCTTATACTAGAATGTATATTGATCAAAACGAAATAGATGCTAAAGTATCTTATGGTAAAGGTAAAAACAAACTAGATAGAAAAGTAACTACAAACCCAGACTTTGATGCTAATGGTAAATATAATACTAAATTCTTTGATGCAAGTATTGATTATGGTCATATATTTGATACAAACAACAACTCTTTTATGAAACCAATGATTGGTTTAGAATATAGCCATGTAAGTACTAAAGGCTTTAAAGAAACTGGTAAAGTTCCTGTAAGCTTTAAAGGAACTACTGTAAAAACACTATCAGCTAAAGCAGCAGTAGAGTTTAGAAAATACATAGCAAACGGTAACTTCTTATACATAACTCCAGGTATCCAAAAAGAGTTACGTAAAAGTATGAAAGATACAGAACTAGCATTTGTAAACTCAACAGAAAATATCAAATATGCATCTAAAAAAGATAAGCATACATTCTTTACACTTAAAACAGGTGCAGAGATGAAACTAACTGATAATCTATCTACAAATATAAACTTTGGCGTAAAAGCTAAATCAGAATCAAAATACTACAATGGAACTGTAGGACTTTCTTATAAGTTTTAATTACACAAACCACAACTCTAACCAAGGGTTGTGGTTATCACACAATACATAAACAACACTAATCTTATAAAACATACAAATTTATATCAAATATTTAGCTTATTTTAATAGGGGGGGGGGGTAAAATATAGTTTTTATATCTATAAATGCATATTAAATATAGATATAATCTATATAAAAGGAGAAAAAATGAAAATTTCAAAGATTGCATGTAGCACATTATTAGGTGCTATTATCGCTACAGGTGCTTTTGCAGATGCAAATAAAGAGAAGCAAGATTATCTTACCATAAAAGACGTGAAAGATAATATTGTTAAAGAGGTTAAAGCTTTTAAAGATAGTTTAAAAAGTGTAGATGCTGGTAGTTATCTTTTTAAAAACTATAGTTCTAAATTTCCAAAGGATTTTTATGACGACAAGGGAAATCCATCACTTAAAGAATTACATAGTCATGCTACTAAATTAACTGAATATTTTGATGTGATCAACAAAGATAAAAAAGGTGTTTTTATACCTAAAAATGGTAAAGATACCTGCAAAGATAACACAAACGATTGTCTTTTTGCTATTGATGTCAAAAAAAATGAAGTTTATCTTGATGGTGAAAAAATAGCTGAGTTAGAGGGAAATAGGATAGTATTTAAAGGTGGTGATGATAAACCGTTAGGAAAATACAAGAAAACCAATAAACCATTAGATGAGTCTTCATATTTAAAACTACAAGATTTTATAAACAAAGAAGTAAAAAAAATTGCAGATAAGTATGCAGAAGAAGCTTTAAAAAAAGATAATTTTAAAGATGCAGATAAAAAGCTTTTAACTGAAGCTATAGTAACAGCTAATGAATTAAATAACAATGAAGCTCAAACAGTATCATCTTTATTAAATGTTAAAGATGATAAAAAACTTTCTGGTATTATAGAAGAAGACTATGATGCTGAAGATATAGCTATGTTAGGTAAAGTGTTAAACAAATCTTTAGAAGATATTACCAGTGGCTTTAACAATATCGATACTATAGATGCTATAATATCAAATACTGGATTGGCTACAAACTCAAGACTTGCTAAACTAAGCAATCCATTAAATGATGATTTAGCTTTAGCTTATGCTATAAAAAATCTAAGTGATAATAAATTTGCAGATAATGCAGATACTCTTTCAAGTGTAGTAAAAGAGTATACAAATAGATTTAACTATGACAGTAACCTATGGGGAAATATCATGGGTGGTAAAGCTAAATTAAAATCTCAAGCAAATACAAATACTTATGGATTTATGCTAGGTTATGATAAAGCATTTGATAATATGATAATTGGTGGATATGCTGGATATACTAATGCTAAGTCATCAAGCAATACACTAACAACCAAATCAGATAACTACCACTTTGGTGCTTATACTAGAATGTATATTGATCAAAACGAAATAGATGCTAAAGTATCTTATGGTAAAGGTAAAAACAAACTAGATAGAAAAGTAACTACAAACCCAGACTTTGATGCTAATGGTAAATATAATACTAAATTCTTTGATGCAAGTATTGATTATGGTCATATATTTGATACAAACAACAACTCTTTTATGAAACCAATGATTGGTTTAGAATATAGCCATGTAAGTACTAAAGGCTTTAAAGAAACTGGTAAAGTTCCTGTAAGCTTTAAAGGAACTACTGTAAAAACACTATCAGCTAAAGCAGCAGTAGAGTTTAGAAAATACATAGCAAACGGTAACTTCTTATACATAACTCCAGGTATCCAAAAAGAGTTACGTAAAAGTATGAAAGATACAGAACTAGCATTTGTAAACTCAACAGAAAATATCAAATATGCATCTAAAAAAGATAAGCATACATTCTTTACACTTAAAACAGGTGCAGAGATGAAACTAACTGATAATCTATCTACAAATATAAACTTTGGCGTAAAAGCTAAATCAGAATCAAAATACTACAATGGAACTGTAGGACTTTCTTATAAGTTTTAATGTCTAGATAAACGACCCCTTTTAGGGGTTGTTTTATATAAAATAAGTAGCGCTTAGCTATAAAAACTAAATGATATGTAGATACCTCTTAACTTCGCTTATAAGAAATTCATAAACTCTTTGTTGTATAAGCATTTCATGTTCACACCCACTCATAAGTCTTCTTAGGTGTGCAAAGTCTATCTTTTTCGCATATCTTTTGTGTGTTTTTAAATCTCTGTCTATGCTCATTAAAAGCGAGTCTAGTGTAAGTCTATCTTTAGTTTTTACCTTTGCTACATACTCTTTTGTGGCTTTAACCAAAAATGTTTTTCTTGTTTCATCGTCTGAATAAATCTCATTAGCAATATCATAAAGCATTACAAAGTCATCTTCACTAGGATCAAATTTAGAGCCTATTATTGCTGCAAAGACTTTGGCTCTAAACTCTAGTGATTTATGGTGATAAACTAAAAATTCGCGAAATGCCAATAAACAGTTTAATTTAAAATTTAATTGCATATTTTATAATTTTCCTTACACTTTAAAGTATCGATTATGTCACAAACGATTTATCTTTGTATAGTTTTGTTTGTATCCATTTTTTGATTAGTAGAAAAACCACGATATTTTTGCTCTTTACCGCCATGCATATCTATGGAGCCATTGTTGTATGCGTAGGTAAAACATAAGCCAATCGCGATCGTAAAAAATATTTTTAACACATTAACCTCAAAAAAATTATTTACCCAATACTACCAATAAAAGTTTTAATTTTTCTTAAAAATAAAAATGTAAAATTCAAATAGACTTTTTATCAAATAAAAATTAAAGGTGAGTTTATGAAGACAGCTATTATGATAGATATGCAAGATAGTTTGCTTAATGTTATGTATAATTCAGACAAGTTGATAGATGAGACTATGCTTTTGCTAAGGGGTCTTGAAATTTTAGATATAAATCTAATCGCAACAGAGCAATACCCAAAAGGTCTTGGTAAAACTAGTGAAAAATTTAGTGAGTTTTTGAAAAATCCAGCCTTTGAAAAGATAGAGTTTTCTTGTATAAAAAATGAAAAAATCAAACAAGAGTGTATGAAATTTGATGAGTTTATAGTTTTTGGAATAGAGGCTCATATCTGTGTTTTGCAAACTATAAAAGATTTAGTAAGTCTTGGTAAAAAGGTTACTTTGATAGATACTTGCACATCATCTAGGTCAAAAAAAGATAAAAAAACAGCTATAAATCATATAAGAACACTTGGTGTTGAGATAAGTAGTGTGCAAAGTGTATTGTTTGAAATTTTAAAGGATTCAAAACATCCAAAATTTAAAGAGATATCAAATTTAATAAAATAAAACGCACTAAACAAGTGCGTTTTTGATTATTATTTGTAAGCGTTTATAGCGTTTTGAAGTATATCCTGCGCTGTTTTAGCATCTTTAAATTCTTTAACTTTTACCCATTTGTTTGGCTCAAGCATTTTGTAAGTTTCAAAGAAATTTTTGATCTTATCTAAACTAGCTTTTGGTAAGTCTTCATAGCTTTTTATATTGTTATATCTAGGATCTATTTTACTTACAGGAACAGCAAGTAGTTTTTCATCCATACCAGCTTCATCTTCCATAACTAAAACACCTATTAAACGGCACGGTATAACGCTACCAGCTTGTAGAGGGTATTCATTTAAAACTAATATATCAGCAGGGTCGCCATCGGCAGCTAGTGTGTTTGGAACAAAGCCATAGTTTGCAGGATAGAACATAGCTGAGTAAAGCACTCTATCTACTACAACAGCTCCGCTTTCTTTATCTATTTCGTATTTTATGTTTGAGCCATAAGGGATTTCTATCACGGCATTTATTTTATCAGGATTTGAGCCAACTTTTATTTTTGAAATATCCATATTTTTCCTTTGAATTTAGATTTAAAATTGGCGAAAATATTAGTATATTATTGCTTTTAATATCATAAAATCTAAAATAATATATTTTTTAGCTTTTTCAGGCTATCATTTTACACATGGAAGTATTAGATATTTTAAAAAAAACTAACATTAGAATTACTCCACTTAGACTTCAGATACTTGATATTTTAAGCAAAAGTGAACATCCTATAGCTTACGATGAAATTTTATCAAAGCTAAAAGTAAATAAAACAACTGTGTATAGAAGTCTTGAGCTTTTTGAAAAGCATTCACTTGTCATAAAAAGCGAACATGACAGAAAGGCGTTTTATGAGCTTGGTAGTGAAGCAAAGGCTTATTTTGTCTGTGATATCTGTCATAAAATAACAAATATAGAAATTCCAAATGTATCTGGTGCAAAAAGTATAAAAAGTGCTGTTATAAAGGGAATTTGCAATTCATGTTCATAAGGATTTTAATTTGAAAGATAAACTTTGGGATAAAAAATCAAGCAAATACCCTCGCTATAAACCGGAATTGGAAATTTTTAATGAGGCTATATTTTTAAATCTGCAAGATTTCGGTGTTGATTTTAAAGATAAAGATGCATTGGATATAGGTTGCGGGACTGGTATTTGGACACTTTATCTAGCTAAAATTTGCAATCACATAACAGGCGTAGACAGCTCTTTAAATATGCTCGAGATATTAAAAGAAGATGCAAACACTCACAATATAAAAAACATTGATACCTTGTGTTCTTCTTGGGTTGATTTTAAACCAAATGAGCATTACGATATAGCTATAAGCACGATGAGCCCGGCTATCGGTGAAAATGATGATTTTCAAAAATTTAGCGATATTGCCGATACTAAGATATATTTGAACTTTTCAAGACCAAGAAAATCAACCCTTTTGGAGCCATTTTTTGAAAGATTTGGCGTTAAACCTTTTGCTTTTAACTCATCATCTAGGCTTGAAAAATGGCTTATGGAAAATAATATAAAATTTAAAAAAATAATTTTTGGAGAGAGCAGAAATGTAATACGCTCAAAAGATGAGGCGTTTGAAAATATATGTTGGCATTTGGATATTAATAATGCAAATTACAATAAAAATTTAGTTTTAGATATGCTAAATGACTCAAAAAACGATAAATTTTCCGAAAAAATAGAAAGCTTAATAACTCTTTTTGTGTTTTAATTGTATAATTTAGTCCTTAAGCTTTATGGAGATATTATGAAAAAGATTTTGGTTTTATTCTTTTTTGTTGGTTTATTGTATGCAGATATATTTGCTCCCTCACTTGGAATTTTGTATAACGAAGCTAAAGCAAACTTAGGAAAAAAGATATTTTTTGATAATCGTTTGGGCGCCAACGAAAATAAATCATGTGAAACTTGTCATAATTTATACTGGGACTTTAGCGGCACTATAAGAACTAATTTACAAAATAATAAAATAAATCCACCTAGCATATTAAACGCGGCTTTAAATTATATATTTTTTAGGAATGGAGACCATAGAAATATATATGATCAAGTTTTAAAGTCGGTAACTTCTAAGCATGAGCTTGGAGTTGATAAAAATGAGATTATAACAAAAATTTCCAATGTAAATGAATACAGGATAGCCTTTTTAAAGATATATGAAGATGGTGTTACATTTGAAAATATAGTTGATGTTTTGGTTGAGTTTGAAAGAGCAGTTTTGTCTGTAAATTCTCCATTTGATAGATTTTTGATGGGGGATTCTAATGCTTTAAGTGAAGAAGAAAAAATAGGCTTTGAGCTTTTTAAAAATATAGGTTGTGTTGCATGCCATAATGGAATTAATCTAGGCGGTAATTTAATGCAAAATATAGGAGCTTATGAAGAAATTTTTAGTAATATGGATAGTTCAAGGATATTTAAAGAACAAATATATAAAGTCCCTTCTTTAAGAAATATAGCCAGAACAGCACCATATATGTCAGATGGATCTATTTTATATTTAAAAGATGCAATAATTCATATTGTTAATTTACAATCTATACACAACATTGATAAAAAAGATGTAGATTTGCTTTATAAGTTTTTATTGTCGTTAAATGGAGAATATCCAAGGATACTTAAATGAATACACAAAAAATTAGATTTTTATTATTTGTTTTTATCGTATTTTTTGGTATTTCTTCGTTTTTTGTTTTTAAATTAAGTAAAGCAACTGAAAATAATAGCATTTGGCGAAATGCAATAATGAATTTAAGGCTCTTAAATAAAGAAATAGATGCTTATTTTAAAAATAGCTTAGTAAATACAAATTATGATGAAATTAATACAGTTTTTGCTGATTTTAAAACAAATCTCGATCAATTAAAAAATGTAGATAGCTTTTCTGTTTTGTCAGACATATACGGTAACGACAATGATATAGCTATTATACAAAATATATATTTAAAAAAGCTTCAGTTGCTAGATAGATTAAACTATGTAAATTCAAGCATCGTGTCTTTTTTATTTGAGTATGAATATATGCTTGATAAAAATTCTGAGTTTAAAAAATTCGAACCTTTATTTTTGAAATTAAAATATGTTGATTTTTCTAATACTCGTTCTATCAAGGGGATCGAGCAAGATATAATCAACTTAAAAAATGATATCGATATAAATACAAAATATTATAAAGATATTTTGCAAAAAACACAAATGATACTTTTTTCATTAAAATTACTAAAAGAACTTCACCAACAAAATGTTATCTTAAATTTATCTAGTTATTTAGACAATATACTTATAGCTTATGATCATCAATATGCTCGTATTCTTGATTTATTGCAAATTTTTATGCTTTTATCTTTTTCTATATTTTGTTTTGTTTTGTTTTTTATTGCTCTTCAAAGTTTGTCATATTTCAAGATTTTAAAAGAATTGGCTATGGTTAAAACAGCTGTTGATAATAGTTTTGGTTCGGTTATTTTTACAAATATTTCAAATAAAATAACTTATGTAAATAAAGAGTTTGAAAGATCAAGTGGATACAAATCAGGTGAGATTATAGGCAAAAATCCGAGCATGCTAAAATCTTCATTGCATGGTGATGAATTTTATGAGAATATTAGAAGTAGTATTATGAACCTTGAGGAATGGGACGCCAATGAACTTGTAAGTAAAACTAAAAGTGGCCGATACATACACGAAAAAGTCAAATTTTTACCTTTTGTATATGAAAATAAACTTTCTGGTTTTATAGGCTTGAAAATGGATAGAACAAAAGAAACTCGTATGGTCTATGAACTTGAATTAAAAAATGAACAATTAAAAGTACAATCAGGTATAGACAAACTCACTGGTTTTGGAAATTATTTTGCGATGACAGAAAGACTCGAAGAGAAGAAAGATGGTATTGTTGTTAGTATAAATATTAAAAATTTTGATAATTTACGCTTTTTTTATCAAACAAATACAACTGAAGCAATGCTAAAAGCTTTCGCAAATACACTTAAGCTTTGTGTTGATACTTCAGAGATTAAAGGTGAGCTTTTTAGGTTTCAAGATGATGAGTTTTTTATGTGGTATATCGGAGATGATATAGACAAAGATATAGGTTATATACAGGATTATTTTAGCTTTAATACTATAGAAGTTAAGGTTGGTAATAAGATAGAAAATTTACCTGGTGTAAAGATTGTGATAGGCGTAAGCTCCTTAAATGATACAGAGCAAACAAATAGGCTTATGCAAGCAATTCTTGCCAACCAAGAAGCAAGAAAAGAGGCTGTAGATATATATGCCTATAAAGAAAATGATGCAATAGAATTAAGGTATTATAAAAATCAAACTATAACTCAACTTATAGAGTATGCGCTTGAAAATGATACTGTAGTTGTTGAGTGTCAGGGTATCTATGATGTATCAAAAATAGGCGAAAAAGCGACATATTATGAAATTTTGGTTCGTATTATTGATGAAAATGGAAAGATAAGATATCCTGGAGAATTTTTGGAAATTGCAATGCAAGCGCAGCTTTATACTCAGATAACTAAAAAAGTTATAAGTCGCGCCTTTTTGCTTGTAGAAAAATATCCTGATTATATGTTTTCTGTAAATCTTTCCGGAATAGATATCATAGATAGTTCTGTTCGTGAGTTTTTAGAAGAAAAATTAGAACTGTGTTCCGATCCTAGTCGTATTTGTTTTGAGATATTAGAAAGCGAAGAGGTTAGTGACTATGGTATAGTAAATTCATTTATCAAACACATAAAAGGCCATGGGTCTCAAATTTCTATTGATGATTTTGGCTCAGGATATTCAAACTATTATCGAATTTTAGAACTTGATATTGATAATATTAAAATAGATGGTTCTATTATCAAAAAATTACCTTATGATAAAAATTCCCAGTATTTGGTCGAAACTATATTAAATTTTGCTTCAAAACAAGGATATAATGTTGTTGCAGAGTATGTTAGCTCTGAAGAAATTTTAGAACAAATTAAGAAATTTAAAATACCTCTTGCACAAGGCTTCTTGCTAGGCAAGCCTCAACCTTCCGATTCTCTTTAAAATTTTAGCTATTGTACTTTAGTACAATGGTATCATTTGTTTTTTAATAGTATTATAAACATAGATATTGAAAAGGAGATACTACATGGCAACATCAGGTATTATAATACAGTTAGTAGGAAATGTTGTCGCAATTGATGCGACCGGAAAAGAAAGGGTTGTCCAAGTAGGCGATGAAGTAGTTTTGGGTGAAGTTATCAAAACGATAGGCGAATCAAGCAAGGTTACTATATCTACAAACGATGATAAGGATATAACATTACTAGGCAATGACACGCTTAGTTTTGATAATAGTGTTACTCAGGTTCAAAGTTTTGGAGATGATGCAATTGCCGATGCTAATTCTTTACAACAAGCAATTTTAAGTGGTGCTGATTTAACTCAACTAGAAGAGACTGCTGCTGGTGGCGATAGTGCTGCTGGAGATGGTGGTGAAGGAACAGGCCAGCTTAATGATAGTGTTTTTGCACAAGGCGGACATGAGTCGAATGTTCATGCTGATTATGGAGATCTAGGAAACATTGCTACAGTTGCAGCTTTAAATAATATCAATGGCGTAGATGGCGGAAGAAGCACCAATACTGACATTACTCCTCCTGTTGTAACCATAAATGCCATTAGCAACAATCATAATACAATCACAGGTACAACAGAACCAAATACTTCTGTAGAAGTAACATTAGTAGATGGAACTAAAATACCTACAGTTTCAGACAGTGATGGCAACTGGTCAGTTCCTGTTGATCCAACAAAAACTAAAACAGGTGATAAGGTTACTGCAACAGCTACTGATGGAGCTGGTAATAAAGGTGAAGATACTACAGATATAACTGATGGTACAGCTCCAAATGGTAACACTACAAAATTAATTATAGATGATATTACTCCAGACAATATATTAAATGCAAAAGAAGCAAGTGAAAATATTAAAGTTACTGGTAAAGTAACAGGAGAATTCAAAGAAGGCGATAAGGTAATTATAACAGTAGATAATACACCATATGAAACTACTGTAGATAGAGATGGTAACTTTATTGTTTCTATTCCAGGTGAAAAATTAGCAAATGAAAGTGATAAAATAATTGATGGTAAGGTTATTGCTACTGATGAAGCTGGAAATAAAGGCGAAATAACAGCTACTAAAGCCTATGGTGTTGACACAGTAATCCCAGGTGATAGTAACAAAGATGGTCAAATAAATGGTAGTGATAATAACAGTGGCGCTCCAGTAGTAACTATTACAGGAGATGTAAATAATGATGGCTTTATAAACGCTAAAGAATTAACTGATACCATTACTGTTAAAATCGATATACCAGCTAATACAGAAGTTGGAGACACACTAGTTATTACTAACCCAAACGGTTCAGTAGATAAAATTCCTGTCACAGAAGATATAATCAATAAAGGTTATACAAAAGAATATCCAAAATCAGATTTCCCAGAAGGAGTAAAAACAACTGTTTCAGCTAAAGTAGTTGATCCGGCAGGAAATGAAAGTGCAACAGGAACTGATAATGTAATAGTTGACACAACAGCTCCAAATACACCAACAGTAGAAATTCTAGATAGTAATAATATTATCAATATCAATGAAGCTAATAATGGTGTTAAGGTAAAAATTACACTAGATAAACCTTTGGCAGAAGGCGAAAAAGTAAATATTAAAATTAATGGCGAAGATTTTCCTATAATTGTCAAAAATGGAGAAAAAGACATTGAATTTCTTATTCCTTCAGATAAAGTTCCAACAAATAATACTCCCATAAAAGTAACAGCAACTGTAATTGACAATGCAGGAAATAAATCAAAAGAAGGAGTGGACCAAGTTGATGTTGATACAACACCATTATTGCCAAAAGTAACAGAAAATGAAAATGGTACTATAAATATCGACATAGATACAGGTAAAGCAGGCGATGCCAAAGAAGCCGTTATAACATACACCCCAGCAGATGGCAATACTCCAGTAACCGCAACAATAAGCAAAGATAGCGATGGAAATTGGATAAGCAATGATTCAAAAGTTCATGTTGATCCTAATACGGGCAAGGTTACTATTAATCCCGAAGATATAAAAAATGATACCGATGTGTCAGTTGTTGCTACTGATAAGGCAGGAAATATAAGTAATGATTCTACGCATATAGCTAATCCGGTTATTAATATAGTAGTTGACAAGGATGAGATAACGGAAGGAAATAATACAACATATACAGCAACTCTCAATAAGCCTTTAAGCGAAGATAAAACATTAATTGTTAACTTTAATAATGATCATGGAGAAACACAAAGTGTAAAAGTTACTATACCAAAAGGTGAAACAAGTGTTAAAATTGATTTAGATACAAGCTTATTTAGACCTGATGATGTATATAAAGAGTCACAAACTAATGTGGTTATAAGTAATGCTAGTGTTAAAGATAGCAATATCAAAGTAATGCTTGGAGATGTTACAACAAATATAAAAGACGATCATGATGTTACAGATATATCTCTTGGATTAATAAAAGTATCTACAATTACATCAGGCAACATTAATAATAATGGCCTAGTAACAGTTATAGCTAAAAATGAACAAGGCGTAGATATTACAAATAAAAATAGTATAGGAGAAGGTATATCTCATCATATAGATCCTGAAGGTTTTGGCGTAAAAGGTGATATATCAAATCATAATAGCGATGGTTCAACTGGTCATCCAGATGAATTACAAAAAGGCGAGTCTTTAGAATTTGGATTTAAAAAACCAGTATTTAGTTTAGATGTTGCATTATCTTGGAGAGCTGGTCAAGAGCATGCAAAAGTTGAATTTTATGATGATAATGGCACTAAATTAGGAAGTGCTCTTATATCTGGTGGTCAGTCAGGCTTAGCTAATAGTATGGCCAACGTTCAATATTTTGATGAATCCGATAAACCAACAACTGACCCTAAAAATATTCCTGGTGGCAGTGATAGAGTTGATCCTCTATATACATTTACACCTGGATATGAGTTTAGTAAAATTAAATTTACAGCACCAAGAGAAGGTGATGATTATTTAATTAATAAAATAGTCTACAAGGAAAAAGTTGATATAACAAGTGAAAATATTGAAACTTTATTAAATAGTTCATCAAAAGTAGAAAATTCACAAAAGGAAGAGTATTTAGAATTAGTTGTTACAACATCTAACCCCCCACATAACAATACTACTGTAGTAAATGTTAATGTAAATGGGGTGATACAAAAAGTTCATATAGATGAATATAGCGGTATAGGCAAGATAGAAGGCAAAACAGACCTTAAAACATTTGATGCCAATATAGTAAGTATCGAAGGTGATAAATTTGAAGCTACAAACATAGTAGCAAACAGAATAGTATCTGCTCCAACAATTCGTTTTGTAAACGATGGTGAAGATAATATCTTAAATAAAGAAGAAAATAACCATCCAGATGATGGAGATACTTCAGAAACAAAAGTAAGCATAACGGTTCCCGATGGTGTTGTTGCTGGAGATAAAGTTTTTGTAACTATAGATTATAATGATAATACACTTTCTAAGACAGTGTATTACACAATTGGCTATAACAATCAAGGAATTGGTGAGCATAAAACATTTGAAGCTTTATTGCCTGGTGTTAAAGAAGGTATTATGAATATAAAAGCTTATATTCAAACGGCAGATGGAACAAAAGGATTTTATAGTGATGTTGATACAACAACAGTTGACTTAACACCACCAGAATTAACATTAAGTACATCCAATGATATACATGATAATACACCTACAATTAAAGGTGTTACAAATCTACCTAATGGTTCAATTGTTGATGTAACAATAGTAGATAGTGATAACAACCCTCAAATTATCAAAGCTACTGTCAAAGATGGTCAATTCTCAGTTGCTCCAGAAAATCCTTTGGCTGACGGTGACTATACTGTTACAGCAACTGCTCAAGATGAAGCTCATAATACAACAACTGCTAAAATTTCAGGCAATGTTGATACAACAGTCGAATTAACCATAGCCGCTCCAAAAACAGAAGTGGAAGGAGATCAAATTCCTTATACATTTACTTTGTCTAGACCAGTAGATACTAAGACAACAGTAGACCTTCAATTTGTAACAAATGATGGTAAAACTATGACTAGAACAGTTGCTATAGAAGCTGGTGAAACAGAAGCTACTATAAATGTTGCTTCTCCAAGAAGTGATAACCCATATCGTGACAGCAACATAAATGTAGGTATTTCTAATGTAGCTGTCACATCAGCTAATAGTAGTAAAATTATAATAACAAAAGATAGACCTATCACTACAATAGTAGACGATTATGATCCTACAACTGTTTCTATAGAGTTAGTAAAATCATCCGAGATAACAATAGGAAATATTGGAAAAGATTCTTCAGGTCGTGTTACTGTTAAGGCTACAAGTGCCAATGGACATGATGCAAAAATTTCTACATATAATGATTATCAACGCGACGGATTTGGTGTGGATGGTGAAAATGGTGTCAAAAAAAGTGACTTTAGTGGAGATATAAGAGAGTTGCAACACGGTGAATCTTTAGAATTTACATTTCCTAAATCAACATTCAGCCTAGATGTAGCATTTGCATGGAGAAATGGCTCATCTGAGACCGCTAAAATTATATTTAAAGATGCCGAAGGTAAAGAGAAAGGAAGTGCTACAATATCAGGTGGTGAAAACGGTATAGATGACAACCATGCAACCACGGTTCAATACTATGATATAAATGGAAATAAAACTCATGCAGAAGAAAATATATCTGGCGGTACTGATGAAAATGATAAGCCATATACTTTTTCACCTGGATATGAGTTTAAAAAGGCTGAATTTACAGCACCAAATGAAAATGATGATTATTTAATTCACAAAATAGTTTATAAAGAAAAAGTTGTAGATAGTGAAACTATCAAAGATTTGATAGAAAATCATTCAGAAGATGTAGAATGGGTTGTTACAACTTCTAATCCTCCACATAATGATACCACTGTAGTTACAGTTGATGTAAACGGAACTACGCAAGAAGTTCATATAGATGGTGCTAGCGGCATAGGTAAAATCAAAGATATGGAAAATCATAAAACTTTTAATGGTAATATTACTAAAGTTGAAGGTCATCCGTTTGAAAGTGTAAAAATAGAAGCGAAAACCACTTCTGCTGGTGCTAATGCTAGAGATACATTAGATGATGACTCTGATGTAGTGAATGTTACTTTGCAAGGCATTATAACAAAATCAACAAGTATAACAGTGGATACAGTAACAGACAAAAAAGTAGAAGGTATAACACTAACCGCGGAAGGTCCATATGGAGAATCAGCTAATATTTCTACTGTAAAAGATACAGAACACGATGGATTTGGGGTTGAAGGCATTACTTCTAGATATTATGATAAAACTGATTCTGATGGCGGTGCAGACAGTAAAGAGCTTGGATATTTAGCCGATACAGGCAGTGAAAAAATTATACTAAAATTAGATAACCAAGCTGATAGTATTCAAGCTAAATTTGCTTGGAAAAATTCACAAGAAAGTGCAAAAATTGAGTTTTATAGAGAAGGCAAACTAGTTGGAACACAAACTATAGAGGGAGAAAATAGTAATGATCGTGTTGATGAAACAAGGATATTAAGACCAGAAGGTAAAGATAATAATACTTTCTTTGATAAAGTTGTATTTTCAGCCCCCAAAACAGGCGATGATTATCTAATCAACGAAATAAAAGTAAATACTATCACTATAGATAAAGATACTAATATTACTAAAGAGATCATTAAAGAAAATAGTGATGTTATACTTACTGTTAAAACCTCAGTTCCACCACAAGCCGACCATAAGGCAACAGCAGTTATTGAACTAAATAATGGTGTAAGAAGAGAAGTTGATCTTGATGAAAAAGGTGAAGGAATAGTAAAAGTTAAACTTTCAGAAATTAAACAAAATGATGGTTCTAACCAATTCAGTATCAATGCAAAAGTTATTAAGATCGAAGGTGGAAATTTTGAAGATATAGATCTTAAAAACGCAGAATGGAATGAAACTAAGCATATGGCGGATTCTGAAAATAACAAAGAAGAGTCATCTGTGGAAAAAGAGACAGATGGCAAAGTTACACCTCCATCTAAAAAAGAAAATGATACTAAAGATAATTCTTCTGACAGCAAAAAAGATACCCAAAATGATAATGATTCTACTCAAAAAGAAATAGAAGTTGATAATTCTCACAAAGGACTTTCAGGTGAGGTTTATTTATATAAGTATTACTTTACGGGTAACAATGATGCTTATGAAGTTCACGGAGTTAAAGACGGTCTTAGAGCTACAAAAGATTATACAAAATATGGTAATCTAACAAACATTGACATGATAACAAATGCAGAATATCATTTAAGCGGTGTTTCTAGCTCTTATGAAGTAAAGCCAAACTTTACATTTAAATTAGATAAGCTAGAGGCTATGCATGGAAATAAGCCTAACACACTTCCTCGATATAATTATCAAGATAGTTTAAAAGCAGGATTAGAAAAACAATCTAATATCCACGATATAGTTGAAAATAACGATCCTACATTAGACTATGGTCGTGATACTATATTTAAATTTACTGGTAAATTGCTTGCTTCAGATGGTGCTAATAAAATGTTTGTAGACTTCGGACAAGCATATAATGCTGCTATTATTAAGATCGATGGAAAAGTTGTTGGTCGTTATGTTAGTAAAGGTAAAGAGAATTATGAATTTGATGTTGATTTAGGAAGCAAGGGAGAGCATAATATTGAAGTTATAATATCTCAGTCTGGCATGAATAGATATTCTACTACTCCTGTTAAAGTAGGCTTTATTGCACCAGATAAAACCCATGTTCCATTGGGAGAAGAGCATACAGGTCTTAATATAAAAGTATATAATGATGACTTTATTGTGCCTGAAAATGCTCATTATGATGCCGATACAAATTCTTATGTTTATGATGGTGCTTCATATGAGCATGCTTCTAGCATCGTTTCTCATCCTCAACCAAGAATGGCTTCATCTCATGGTATTGAAAATGACTATGAACAAATAGATATCGAATTCTTAGATGATGCCAAGTCTTTTGCAACTACAAATACATTACTTGGCAATGTAGATGGTGGTAGTGTGGATTTGTCAAAACTTGATAGCATTAAAAACGATGATAAACCTATCAAGCCAAGCATTGATGAGGTTAAGTCTATACATGTAGGCTTAGATGATGATAAAAATTCTTTAGATACAGTATTGCCTGAAACTAAAGAAGTTCAAGATCTTAAAGCAGAAGTTTCTGAGATAAGCCCAGCTTCTGAGCTTACTCTGGAGCAAAAAGTTGAGAATTTATTGTCTAATAAAACTCAAAAAACAATCAGTACAACACACTCAGACACTGATGTTGGTGGTGTTGACAATGTTCAGCCATTACAAGAAGTTAATTCTGTAGATGAGTTTGTAAATAAACATTAATCAGGGTAGTATAACTTCTATCTTTCTTGTTCGGGGTCTTTCTCGAACAAGAAATTTATAAGACAAGCATAGACTATCTTTGTTTGTCGTATCTTAATAAATATAAAACCAAACACTCTTTTTATTACATTTAACAACGATATGCTTATCCATCATATAAAGATATGGGTCAACCAAGTCTTATTATGAAAGCTTTTTATTACTAAAATAAATTTTTGCTAGGATGTTTTATAAAGACAATTATAACTTACAACTACTATATTGTAGTAGCCGAATTCATATCCAATTACCACTCAAAATCTCAAATTCACAAACAACAAATACCTTATTTTTATCATTTTTTTGATAAAATCTATACCAAATTTATAATCTTTAGGATTTATTATGAAACTTTTTGGAACAGATGGTGTCAGAGGAAAAGCCGGAGAAAAGCTATCAGCTCAAACAGCTATGAAACTCGCAATGGCAGCCGGAATTTACTTTAGAGATCATTCAAATACAAATACGATATTAGTCGGAAAAGACACTAGAAAAAGTGGCTATATGATAGAAACAGCTATAGTCGCTGGACTTACAGCGGTTGGGTACAATGTCCTTCAGATAGGCCCTATGCCGACACCTGCGGTCGCATTTTTGACTGAGGATATGAGATGTGATGCTGGTATAATGATAAGCGCTAGCCACAATCCTTACTATGATAACGGCATAAAATTTTTTGATAGCAACGGCGATAAACTTGCAAAAGATATAGAAAAACAGATAGAAGATATATATTTTGATGATGAAATGATACTAAACGCTCAAAAAACTATGTCACAAATCGGCGCAAACAAAAGGATAGATGACGTGATAGGTCGATATATCGTTCAGATAAAAAACTCATTTCCAAAAGAGCTAACATTAAAAAATATGAGGATAGTCCTAGATGTGGCAAATGGTGCGGCTTATAAGGTAGCTCCGACTGTATTTAGCGAACTTGGAGCAGATGTTATCGTGCTAAACGATGAGCCAAATGGAATCAATATCAATCAAAACTGCGGTGCATTGCACCCCGAATACCTTGCTAGTGAGGTGCAAAGACTTAGGGCTGATATAGGCTTTGCTTTTGATGGCGATGCTGATAGATTGGTCGTTGTTGATGAGCTTGGCGAGATAGTTCACGGAGATGCTTTGCTTGGGTTTTTGACCGTGTTTTTGTCAGAGCAAGGGGTGCTAAAAGGCAATGCACTTGTAGCAACTATAATGAGCAATCAAGCTTTGGATGACTATCTTAAAGCGAATGGCATAAAGCTACTTCGTTCAAATGTAGGCGATAAATATGTGCTTGAGATGATGAAAGAAAATGGCATAAACTTTGGAGGCGAACAAAGCGGACACGTTATTTTTAATGATTATGCAAAGACCGGCGATGGCTTGGTTACTGCCTTGCAAGTGGTTGCTATGATACTTAAAAAAGGCAAGAAAGTAAGTAAAATTTTTAGCGAACTAAAGCCATATCCGCAAATTTTATGCAACCTTCAAGTTACGGACAAAAAACCACTTGAAGAGATAGCTGGGCTTAAAGAGCTAGAGCAAGAGCTTCAAGCACAGTCTATAAGGACACTTTTTAGGTATTCTGGGACAGAAAATGTCATCAGGCTTTTGCTTGAAGGCAAAAACGAAGCATTGGTTGATACAAAAATGCAAGAAGTTAAAGCATTTTTCAAAAAAGCCCTAAACGGATAAGCCTTGAAAAGACAAATTTATACTTTTTTATCGGTTTTTGTTGTTATCTTGGTTATAGACCAGGCCATAAAATACTTTTTTGTAAGCACAAATTATCAGCTTAACGGTGAATATATCTCGCTTGTCCTTGCTTACAATACCGGTGTCGCTTTTTCTATGTTTGCATTTTTAGCTGAAAACTTGAAATTTGTTCAACTTGCACTTATTTTTGCTCTATTTGGCTATCTTTTGTATGAGAAAAAACTCCTAAAATCAAATCTAATAAATTTCGCGATGATTTTTGGCTCTGGGATATCGAACATATTAGATAGATTTACTTATGGTGCGGTGGTTGATTATGTATTTTGGCATAAGTGGTTTGAGTTTGCGATATTTAACTTCGCTGATGTTATGATAAACATATCTGTATTTTTGATCATTATAAAAAACTTCATTAAAAAGGAAAAAGATGAATAACCCTTATATAGCTTATGCTCTTTGGTTTTTTGTGGGTTGGCTTGGCGCACATAGGCTCTATCTTGGAAAGTTTATAAGTGGCTTTTTTATGATGGGGCTATTTTTTGTCGGAAGTGCTTTTGCTTGGATATTTATCGGTTGGATATTTTTAATCATCTGGGGTATTTGGTGGCTTATGGATGTGTTTTTGATAGGTGTTTGTATAGAACAAAACTTAAAAAAAGATAGTTTCAAAAAAGACTTAGAGCTAAAAGACAAAGAAGAAGAGCTAAAAAAGCTTTATGAACTTTACGAACAAAACAAGATAACAAAAGCCGAACTTGAGGCCAAAAAAGAAATTCTATTTAGATAGGAGGAGAAGATGGCGGATTATTATTTGTATTTTAAGTTTTTGCACTACATATTTTTTATATCTTGGATGGCTATGCTTTTTTATCAGCCAAGACTTTATGTGTATCACGCTGAAAATATCCACAACCCTGAGTATGTAAAGGTCGTTGAAGTGATGGAGTATAAGATGTATAAGTATATAGGCTATCCAGCGCTTATAGGTTCTTTTGCTACTGGTGCTTTGATACTTTTGGCTATGCCCGACTTGCTTAAAACAGGACATATTCATCTAAAGCTTATGATAGTTATACTTATGGCGGCTTATCATTTTCATCTTGGTAGCTATATGAAACAGCTAAAAAACAAAACCTGTAAAAGAGATGGTATGTTTTTTAGAGCATACAACGAAGTTCCTACTGTTTGTATGCTTGTGATTATTTGGATTATGATAGTAAATCCATTTTGATTTTATATCTTGCTAGTGAAATATATCTTTTTGCTGGCAAATAATCCTATAAAAAGCTTACAAGGTATGTAAAATGAATTTGAAAATGGGAACAATTACTTTTGATAGTGTATTTGATGAGATGATGGAAGATGAAGAGATATAAAAAAAGGCGGTCAAGCAAAAAGCCGTCCGCCTAAACCTATCAACGAGTTAATAAATTTTTATCCTTAGTGTAATTATACACAAAAAACTTTATTTGTTTCTTAAAATTATATATGTTGCCTTTTTAATAAATAGATATCTTTTTACTATAAGGGGTTCGTTTTCAAAATACTCTGTTTTTTCTTTACATCTTTTGAAAAATATTCTTATTTTTTTAGTTAGTATTTTTTTCATTTCCGTATCTGGACATAGTTTAGAAAATACTAAAACCAAACAAATAAAATCGTGTATCAATGGAATTTTAATTTCTGTTTCATTTCTAGATAATAATTTTTTATCTTTTAAAAATTGTCTTAATTTTGTGGATATTTTCATGTTTTTTATTGGATGTATTGTTAATGTATGTAGTATACAACTATTATGTGCGGCAATATTTCTTAAGCTTTTTATTGCATATAAATTAAAAACTGATATTTTTTCTATACTATAATTTTCTTTATAGAATTTATAAAATGAAATTAACTCACCAAAATTTAATAACTCTATCAAAACCCAAAGAGGCATATCATCTCTATATTTATCTAAAAGCGGTTTTGAGTATACACTAAATTTATCTTTATCTTTATCGTATTTTTGTATATTAGATGGAATTTCTTTTAAAAGAAAATAATCTTTAACGATTTCATATCCATTATCATTGTTGTTTTGACTACAGCTGCGACAAATTAAGACTTTTATTAGATGTTCACATAAAAGCGACAATTCAAGGACTAATTCCCTAAAAGCTGTATCTAAGATACTAAATTTTCTAAGATATGCAAAATGCAAATTTGCATATTTTCCATCTATCTTTTTATAATTTTTTGCAAATGACTTTACTTTAAAATAATAATTGCTGTATGTTAAAAATTCTTTTGCCCCATCTTCATTGTTATCAAATTTTATGTTTAGACTTTTCATATATTTGATTTGTTCTTCTATAGTAAACTTTTTCTTTTGCTTCAAAAAATCCTTGATGGTTTTAGTTTATATTTTTTATTATAAATAATAACCAAATTTTGATATTTTCCATAAAATCATCAAAAAATTTGCATTTTTTTCGCATTTTCTTGCTCCCCCCCCCTAAAGGTTCTAAATTTTGAACCGATTTAATTATCAAATAACCATAAGGATAGGTTATTAATTAAACATTAAAAGGATTTATAATGAGCTTTAGAATTAATACAAACGTTAATGCTATGAACTCACATGCTAATGCAGTTGGTAACAACAGAAACTTAGCTAACTCACTAGGTAGACTTTCATCAGGTTTGAGAATTCAAACAGCAGCAGATGATGCTTCTGGTCTAGCTATTGCAGATAGTTTAAGATCACAAGCAAGTGCTTTAGGCCAAGCTATAGCAAATGGTAATGATGCTATAGGTATCATACAAGTAGCTGATAAAGCTATGGATGAGCAACTTAAAATACTTGATACTATCAAAGTAAAAGCTACTCAAGCAGCTCAAGATGGTCAAACAACAAGATCAAGACAAGCACTACAAGCTGACATAGTAAGACTTATGGAAGAACTAGATAACATAGGTAACTCTACATCATTTAACGGTCAACAACTACTAAATGGAACATTCTCAAATAAAGAGTTTCAAATAGGTGCATACTCAAACCAAACAGTAAAAGCAAGTATTGGTGCTACTACATCTGATAAGATAGGTTTAACTAGGTTTGAGAGTAGTAAGCTGATAACAGCAACAGGAAAAGGCGCTGTTAGCTTAACATTTATAAACGTTGATGGTATAAACAATGTAAAAGTTGCAGCAACAGAACTATCTTATGGTCTTGGTAAAGGTATCGGTGCTTTAGCTGAAAACATAAACAAAGTAGCAGATCAAAGTGGTGTAAGGGCTACATTTGATGTAACCATTATAGCTAGTAAAGCTATTACTGCTGGATCTATAGTCTCGTTAAATATAAACGGTGTTAAGATAGGTGACCTTGATGTAAAAGATAATGACTCAAATGGAACACTAGTAAATGCTATAAATACTGTAAAAGATCAAACAGGAGTAGAAGCATCTATAGATCCACAAGGTAAGCTTGTGTTGACAAGTCGTGATGGTCGTGCTATAAAAATTTCTGGTGGAGCAAATGGTGGCAAAGCAATCGGTAAACGTTTAGGTGTATCAGAAAAAATTTCGCTAAGCTCACAAATGTTTATAGGTCGCCTTAACCTTGTTCGTCTTGATGGTAGGGATATAAAAGTTAAAAGCGATGATAATAGTGGTAAATTTTCTGTAGCATTTACTGCTGCTGCTGATGGTAGTGGTGGAAATCAAAAATCTGTCTCTCTTAGAGAGATAAAAGGACAGATAGCATCAGACACAGCTGCCGCTATGGGATTTCAACGTATGTCTAAAGCCGCTATGACCTCTGCCCAAGCAGCAGGTGTTATGACACTACGTGGTGCTATGGCTGTTATGGATATAGCTGAGTCAGCTCAAAGAACACTAGACTTTATTAGATCTGACCTTGGTTCTGTTCAAAACCAACTAGTAGCTACTGTAAATAACATAACAGTAACACAAGTAAATGTTAAATCAGCAGAATCACAAATAAGAGATGTAGACTTTGCAGCAGAATCAGCAAACTTCTCAAAATACAACATACTAGCTCAATCAGGCTCTTATGCTATGAGTCAAGCTAATAGTGTTCAACAAAACGTATTAAAATTACTTCAGTAATTTAATCACTCTTTACAGCCAAAGTTTTGGCTGTAAAATTTATATCACAAAAAGCAAAAATTAAATTTTTCTTATCATCATATGGTTTTATAAGCTTATTTTTATCTCTAAAAATTTATTATATTGTTTGTTGATCAAAAATAGATTTTACTTAAGAAAAACTTGTAAATTATAGATAACAAAGGGTTTAATTATTTAAAAAACAATTAAGGATATAAAATGTCTGTTTTGACAAAAGAAGAGATACTTAAATATTTAGCTCAAATAAAGCCACAGCTTCAAGAAGATGGTATCAAGGAAATAGGACTTTTTGGAAGCTATGCTAAAGGATATGCAGATGAGAACTCGGATATTGATATAGTTATTTTTGCAGATAAGATAGGTTTTCTAGATAGGCTTGATGTTTATGGTATACTTGAATATTTAGAAAAATTAAAGGCAAAAATTTCAGCTAAATTTCACAAATCTGTTGATATTTGTGATTATTACAATAAAGAAAGACTATATAACAACAAGATTACAAAAGGAGCTATTTTTGTCTAGTAAAGTAGTATATAGATTGTGTTTAGCTATAGAAAAAATAGATCAAATATTTGATATTTGTGAAGAAAAAGGCACGGTTGAAGCATTAAAAGATGAAAAACTTGCAAAACCAGCTATAATGAAACACTTTGATGTCATTCATCAGCAATTTGAAAAAATGGAAAAAGCACAAGAGTATAAAACATTAAGTAGATTTGATCAAAAAGATTTAAAGGGAATAAGAAGTATTAGAAATTGGTCTTCGCATGATTATGACAACATAGAAAACGAAATCATAGAAAAAATTATTCGTGAAATATTGCCAAATTTTAAAAAAAGCATACAAAAAGTTTTAAAAGAAACTAAAAAAGATTTGCAAAAAGATTGAATATTTTGATAAAAAAAGTAAAGTATTTAAATTTTGTAAATATCATTTTAAAACAAACTTAATTTTATCTTTAACAAATTCTCATGTAAATTTTAAAAAATTCACAAAATTCCTAAAAAATTTGCATTTTTTTCGCATTTTCTTGCTCCCCCCCCCCTAAAGGTTCTAAATTTTGAACCGATTTAATTATCAAATAACCATAAGGATAGGTTATTAATTAAACATTAAAAGGATTTATAATGAGCTTTAGAATTAATACAAACGTTAATGCTATGAACTCACATGCTAATGCAGTTGGTAACAACAGAAACTTAGCTAACTCACTAGGTAGACTTTCATCAGGTTTGAGAATTCAAACAGCAGCAGATGATGCTTCTGGTCTAGCGATAGCAGATAGCTTAAGATCACAAGCAAGTGCTTTAGGTCAAGCTATAGCAAATGGTAATGATGCTATAGGTATCATACAAGTAGCTGATAAAGCTATGGATGAGCAACTTAAAATACTTGATACTATCAAAGTAAAAGCTACTCAAGCAGCTCAAGATGGTCAAACTACAAGATCAAGACAAGCACTACAAGCTGACATAGTAAGACTTATGGAAGAACTAGATAACATAGGTAACTCTACATCATTTAACGGTCAACAACTACTAAATGGAACATTCTCAAATAAAGAGTTTCAAATAGGTGCATACTCAAACCAAACAGTAAAAGCTAGTATTGGTGCTACTACATCTGATAAGATAGGTTTAACTAGGTTTGAGAGTAGTAAGTTTATAACAGCTGCTGGTAAAGTAACACTTACCTTTATAAACGTAGATGGTATAAACAATGTAAAAGTAGCTGGAACTGTTATATCAACAGGTCTTGGAACAGGTCTTGGTGCTTTAGCTGAAAACATCAACAAAGTAGCAGATCAAACAGGTGTAAGGGCTTCATTTGATGTAACATGGATCGGTGGTGTGGCTGTTCGTGATGGAAATATGAAAGATCTTAAAATCAATGGTGTTAACATAGGTGACCTTGAAGTTAAAGCAAACGATAGCAACGGAACACTAGTAAATGCTATAAACTCTGTTAAAGATCAAACAGGTGTAGAAGCTTCTATAGATCCACAAGGAAGACTTAGACTTACTAGTAGAGATGGTAGGGTTATAAGTGCCACGGCTAGCGGAGATAATGGTGGTAAAATATCTGCTGTGTTCGGTTATAATGGTAAAGCTGAAAATATGCCAGCTTCCGATTTAAGTAAAGGTTTTATAGGTCGTTTAAACCTTGTTCGTCTTGATGGTAGAGATATAAAGATAAGTGGTGGCGCAAATGGTAAAAATAATGGTGCTTTTTCTACGGCATTTAGCAAAGCGACAACTGAAAGCAATGGTGGTGCAGAAGCATCAGTATCTCTTAGAGAGATAAAAGGTCAGATAAACTCAAAAACAGCTGCTGCTATGGGCTTTCATAGAATGAGTGGTAATGCTATGACCTCTGCTCAAGCAGCAGGTGTTATGACACTACGTGGTGCTATGGCTGTTATGGATATAGCTGAGTCAGCTCAAAGAACACTAGACTTTATAAGATCTGATCTTGGTTCTGTTCAAAACCAACTAGTAGCTACTGTAAATAACATAACAGTAACACAAGTAAATGTTAAATCAGCAGAATCACAAATAAGAGATGTAGACTTTGCAGCAGAATCAGCAAACTTCTCAAAATACAACATACTAGCTCAATCAGGCTCTTATGCTATGAGTCAAGCTAACAGTGTTCAACAAAACGTATTAAAATTATTACAATAGTTTTAATTTATATAAATCTTTAGCCAAAGGGGTAAACCTTTTGGCTTTTTTATTATTTATGAGTTTTAAAAGTATTATTATAGGTTTTAATAAAATAAATTAGAATTACAAATCCATAAAATCAAATTTAAAGCACTATCTATAACATAAATATAAAAAAGTAATAGCATGGATTAAGAGGCTGGATTGTAGAGATTTTTTGATATGGATTTAGAAAAAATATTATAACAATAGTAAGAATTTATAGAAAATAAGTCTGCAAACAATCTTGTTTAGCAAAAATTAAAAATCTAATATATTTTAGAACTTTTTTATATCATTGATGATATAATCAAGAAAAATATTATAAAGTAGTAGTATGTGGAGCATAGACTTTGTTAATCAAAAGGCGGTTGATGAATTTTTAGGAATACCTAAAAATATAAGGTCTAGATTAACTCATATCTTTGAGCTTTTAAAAATACAAGGAAACCAACTTGGCGAACCACATACAAAAAGTTTACAGGATGGGTTTTTTGAAATAAGAGCAAAATCAAGTGAAGGTATAGCACGAAGTATTTATTGTTATCAAAAAGGAAAACAAATTTTAATACTTATAAGTGTAGTTAAGAAAAAAGATAAACTACCAAAATCAATAATGCAAATAGCAAAGTATAGATTAAAGGAATTTGAAAATGGGAACAATTAGTTTTGATAGTGTATTTAACGAGATGATAAAAGATGAAGAGTTTAAAAAAGAGTATGAAGCTTTGATACCAGAGTTTGAATTAAAAAAACAACTTATAAAAGCTAGAATCAAAAGTAATATGACACAAACTCAAATTGCCAAAAAGATGAATATGAAACAGTCAAATTTGGCTAGATTTGAACAATCAATAGACTCAAAATTTAGCACGATTTTAAGATATGCTAAGGCGGTAGGGCTTAAAGAGCTTACAATTTCTATACAATAAACTTTAACTTAATAATTCCTTAAAGATTATGAGAAATCTTTAAGAGACTTAAAATACATAACTTTTGTATGGCGAGTTGTATTTTTGAGTTTAATTTTACTTTTATCTGCCAAGTCTTACTATTTTTAACAAACTCACAAACTTAATTTTATCTTTAACAAATTCTCATGTAAATTTTAAAAAATTCACAAAATTCCTAAAAAATTTGCATTTTTTTCGCATTTTCTTGCTCCCCCCCCCCTAAAGGTTCTAAATTTTGAACCGATTTAATTATCAAATAACCATAAGGATAGGTTATTAATTAAACATTAAAAGGATTTATAATGAGCTTTAGAATTAATACAAACGTTAATGCTATGAACTCACATGCTAATGCAGTTGGTAACAACAGAAATTTAGCTAACTCACTAGGTAGACTTTCATCAGGTTTGAGAATTCAAACAGCAGCAGATGATGCTTCTGGTCTAGCTATTGCAGATAGTTTAAGATCACAAGCAAGTGCTTTAGGTCAAGCTATAGCAAATGGTAATGATGCTATAGGTATCATACAAGTAGCTGATAAAGCTATGGATGAACAGCTTAAAATACTTGATACTATCAAAGTAAAAGCTACTCAAGCAGCTCAAGATGGTCAAACTACAAGATCAAGACAAGCACTACAAGCTGACATAGTAAGACTTATGGAAGAACTAGATAACATAGGTAACTCTACATCATTTAACGGTCAACAACTACTAAATGGAACATTCTCAAATAAAGAGTTTCAAATAGGTGCATACTCAAACCAAACAGTAAAAGCTAGTATTGGTGCTACTACATCTGATAAGATAGGTTTAACTAGGTTTGAGAGTAGTAAATTAATTACAGCTGCTTCTGGCAAAGTATCACTTACATTTATAAACGTAGATGGTATAAACAATGTAAAGGTTGCAGCTACAGAACTATCTTATGGTCTTGGTAAAGGTATTGGTGCTTTAGCTGAAAACATCAACAAAGTAGCAGATCAAACAGGTGTAAGGGCTACATTTGATGTAACCATTATAGCTAGTAAAGCTATTACTGCTGGATCTATAGTCTCATTAAATATAAACGGCATAAAAATAGGCGATCTTGAAGTTAAAGATAATGACTCAAACGGAACTCTTGTAAATGCTATAAACTCTGTTAAAGATCAAACAGGAGTAGAAGCATCTATAGACCCGCAAGGTAAGCTAGTACTTACAAGTCGTGATGGCCGTGCTATAAAAATTTCTGGTGGAGCAAAAGCAGGTGAGAATAAAATCGGCGCACGTTTAGGTGTATCAGATAAGATTTCGCTAAGTAAAAACATGTTTATCGGTCGCCTTAACCTTGTTCGTCTTGATGGTAGAGATATCAAGATAAGTAGTGGTGATAATAGTGGTAAATTTTCTGTAGCATTTAGTGCTGGACAGAATGGTGACGCTGGTGGAAATCAAAAATCTGTCTCTCTTAGAGAGATAAAAGGACAGATAGCATCAGACACAGCTGCAGCTATGGGATTTCAAAGAATGACAAAATCAGAAATGACCTCTGCTCAATCAGCTGGTGTTATGACACTACGTGGTGCTATGGCTGTTATGGATATAGCAGAGTCAGCTCAAAGAACACTAGACTTCATTAGATCTGACCTTGGTTCTGTCCAAAACCAACTAGTGGCTACTGTAAATAACATAACAGTAACACAAGTAAATGTTAAATCAGCAGAATCACAAATAAGAGATGTAGACTTTGCAGCAGAATCAGCAAACTTCTCAAAATACAACATACTAGCTCAATCAGGCTCTTATGCTATGAGTCAAGCTAATAGTGTTCAACAAAACGTATTAAAATTATTACAATAGTTTTTAAATACTCTTTTATCCCTACTGCTCTTGGTGGTAGGGATACTTTTATAGTATAATTCCTAAAATATTTTTTAGGATATAAAATGACAGACATAGACAAACAACAAGATATAGTAGATGAGCTTTCAACCTCCTATGATGAGATGACATATAAATCAATTGCATTTCCTCAGTGCTCCCCTTTGAAACTTGAAGCTTGTGCTAAGCTTTTATCACTTGATGCAAAACCATCAGAAAATGCAAAGATACTTGAGATAGGATGCTCTTTTGGTGGAAATCTCATACCATTTGCTTTGCACAATCCAAATGCTACCATAGTAGGCATTGATCTAAGTCGTGAGCAGATAAAGCAAGGCAAAGAGATAGTGGGGGGGGGTGGCTTAGAGCTTCAAAACCTAGAGCTTATATGTGCTGATATAACAAAAGCAGATGAGATTTTATCTAAGTATGAAAAGTTTGATTATATAATATGTCATGGGGTATATAGCTGGGTACCTGATTTTGTAAAAGAGGCTATACTAAAAACTATAAAAGATTACCTTGCAAAAAATGGAGTGGCCTATGTATCTTACAATGTCTATCCTGGGTGGAAATTTAAAGAAGTTGTTAAAGACTATATGCAGTTTGTTTCAAAAGATGGACAAACACTCAGTGAAAAGCTGAGTCTAGCCAAAGAAGGGTTACGGGTATATAAAGACTATCTTTTAAAAAAAGATGATAATGAGTCAAAAATATCATTAGAGTGGATAGAGAAAATTTTAAAATATGACACTTCGTATATAGCACACGAATATCTTGAAAGTATAAATAATCCCTTTTATTTTAAAGATTTTGCAAATGATCTTTCAAAACATTCTTTGGAATATCTGTGTGAGGTTGATATGAATGATATATTTGCTCCAATGCTTGGAGATAGTGAATGTGCAGATGAGTTTATGAAACAAAACTTTAAAGATAGGATAGATGAAGAGCAGTTTATGGACTTTGCTACTTTTAGGGCATTTAGACAAAGTCTTATTGTCCATAGTGATACCTTTAAGGAGCTAAAACAAGATATAGGAGTAAATGAGATAAGCAAACTTCATATCATCGAACACTTTACAAAAGATAATGATATATACACAAACAAGAAAAAACAGATAATGCCAAATTCTTACAATTGGCTATATGAGCTTTTTAATAGCATGTATCCATCTAGTATAAATCTAGCCGATGTGTTGACTTTGATAGACCCAAAGCTAAAACTAGACTCATATCTAGGTTTTATAGAACTTCTTAAAAAAAATACTGTATTTTTATCAAAACCATACGAAACTATTCGTTATGAGATAAATAAAACTAGACTAAAGCCAGAGCTTGTACCATACATAAGGTATTTTTTTAAAACAGATAATCCTGTCATAGGCTTTGCAACTGAGTTTAATGAGCTTTTTATAGATACCAAAAAATATGATTTTTATATCATGTTAAAATTTGATGGCAAAAACACTATTCATGATATAGCAGATGATTTTATAAAATATCTAAAAAACAATAACATAACACTAAAAGATGACAATAAAAAATATATAACAAGTAAAAGCAAACTAAATAAATTTGCACTTGAGTATGTTATGGATATTGAAAATATACTAGCACAGATGCATTTTTTTGAGAGATTTTAGAGGTTATAAAAAAGGTATAATAATTGCAAGAACTTATAAAAAAACTTTTTCCAATTTGTCGTTCTATAACCGGAGAAGGATTTAGAAAAAGCCTTGATATAATAAATCAAGAGCTAGGTGGCATTGTAAATTTATACGAGATAAAAAGCGGTAGTGAGGTTTTTGACTGGGTTGTTCCTGATGAGTGGAATATAAATGATGCTTATATAATAGACCCAGATGGTAATAAAATTTGTGACTTTAAAGTAAATAATTTACATGTTTTAAACTACTCTGAGCCTATAGATAAGGTTATAGATCTAAAAGAACTCGAAGAGCATCTATACTCTTTACCAAGTTTACCAGATGCTATACCCTATACTACAAGTTATTATAAAAGAAGATGGGGTTTTTGTATAACTCACAATGAAAGACAAAAGCTAAAAGATGGCAAATACAGAGTTTTTATAGATTCTAGCTTTAACAAAGATGGTGTTTTAAACTATGGTGATTTTGTGATAAAATCTAGCAGGGATACAAAAGAAGAAATTTTGATATCAACATATCTTTGTCATCCATCTATGGCAAATAATGAGCTAAGTGGTCCAGCTGTTAGTGTTTACCTTGCAAAATGGCTTATGCAAAGAGATGATTTGAAATATAATTATAGATTTGTCTTTATACCTGAGACCATCGGCTCTATCGTTTATCTATCAAGAAATTTAAAGCTCTTGCAAGAAAATGTAAAAGCTGGTTTTGTTTTATCTTGTGTGGGTGATAATGATGCTTATTCGCTTATACATTCACCTAGTGAGGACAATCTAGCCGAAAAAGTAGCTTTTCACATAATGAAAGATAAGCAGAACTTTAAAGAATTTAGTTTTTCAGATGCTGGTAGTGATGAGAGACAGTATTGCTCGCCTTTGGTTGATTTGCCTGTTTGCGGGATTTGTAGGACAAAATACGGCGAGTTTGAGCAGTATCATACTTCAAAAGATGATTTAAACTATGTAAGTCAAAAAGGACTTGAAAATAGCTTGCAAACTATGAAAGATATAATTATGTCTTTAGAGCTTAATAAAAAGTTTATATCAAATGTATTTTGTGAGCCAAATCTAGGCAAAAGAGGTCTTTATCCGACATTTAATTCAGGTTCTTTGGCTATACAAAACAATAGAGCTTATTTTTATAGAAAATTTTTAGCATTTTGTGATGGCAAAAATGATGCCATCGATATAGTGGATAAAATGGGCGATGGCATGAAACTGAATGAATTTGAATACATAATAAAAGCTTTAGTTGAAAATGATTTGATAAGAGTGTCGCGATGAAATATAATAATATATTTATTGTTGGAATTGGAAGAGTGGCCGATAAATGCTTAGCTATAGCATCTAGCTTTTTTAATCAACATGTCCAAAAAATATCATTTACTGATAGTTTTAAAGCCGATTCTTTTTTTAATAAATTGGAAAATAGTTTAATTATAAGTGCTAATAATTTTTATATATTTAAAGAAGAAGCTATAGATAAAAATACAATTATAAATTATCATAATTCTTTATTACCACGACATAGAGGCGCGGGGGCACATATATGGTCTGTTTATGAAAACGATTTTGAAAGTGGTATAACTTGGCATCTTGTTGACAATGGTATTGATACTGGTGATATTATAGTTCAGGAAAAGATTATATTGGATGATAATATAACATCTGGAAAATTGCTGTATAAACAGCATGAATTAGCTATTTCTTCTTTTGAGCTTTGTTTGCATAAACTTCAGAGTAATGATTTTATAAGCAATAATTGGGATAGTAATATGCTATCAAGCATACATAAAAAGAAAGATATCCCAAATAATGGCATACTTGATTTAACATGGGATAAAAAAAAGATTTCTTCTTTTTTAAGATCTATGAATATTGGAATTTTTAAAACAATTCCACTTCCACAGATTATTTTGTTTTCTAATAAGTATGAAATTATAAGTTATGAAATTACTAATAATTCTATAGTTTTAAATTTATATAATCAAAATAATATAAAAATTACTATAGATAATCTTTAAAAGTATTTTTTAGGTATAAATTTTTTATTAAAATTTAGTTATTAACATTTCACAAAAATCAAATTTTCCAAGATTTATTATAACTCCAGAATAAGTCAGTCCTGCGCCAAAGCCAGCCAGCATACATTTTTTCATGCTATAAGTTAATTCATCTTTTGCATTATGACATATGCAAACAGGTATAGTGGAGCTGTTTGAATTGCCATAATAAGTTACAACATTACTAGGAACTTTTTCGTGTGGAAGTTCTAATTTTTGAGCTAGTTTGTCAACCATAAATTTATTTGGTTGATGAAAAAAATAATACTCTATTTCATCTTTACTAAAATTAGAAAAATTTATAGTCTCATTTATATATTTTGATACATTATGCATAACATATTGAAACACCTCTTGGCCATCCATATGTAAACAATTTAAAGAATCACATTTTCCGTATTTTTTGCTGCTAAATTTTTCTTTTTCATCGTTGGTTAAATCTCTAAAACCAAGAGATGGAAAAACCAATGCATCATAAAGTTTTGCATCTACTACGGAATGAAAGTAAATAGGTTCTTTTTCGCTTGTGTTTTCAAGCACTGTTATGCATATCGCATCACCTGTCATAGGATAGCTAGATGTATTACTTCTGTCTGGTTTTTTGTATAATACATCTCCTGTTATTAATATTACTTTTTTTTGCATCTATAATATTATTTAAAAGCATAAAAGCTTGCAAAAGACCGTTTGTAAAACCAGCACACTGCTGTTTGATGTCCATGCAAAATACACTATTGTCTAAGTTTGCTTCGTTCATAATAAGATTAGAAGTTGGTGGTATTAAAAAATCTGGTGTAGTAGTTGAAAGCACGATAGCTGATATATCTTCTTTTCTTAGCATGTTTTTTTTAAACATATAGTTAAGACCAAATCCAGCTATTTTTGATACATATGAGTTATCTTTAAAAATCCTATGTTTATTATATCCCATAGTTTTTTGTAGCTTTATGTTTTGTTTTTGCGATAGCGAATTAAATTCCATATCTTTTTCAAAACTATACTCTGTTTCTGGCAAAAGAGTTAATATGCCTGATATTTTTTTGCCGTAAAAAATCGTTTGCATAAAATTGCTATTCCATGCTGTCTAATATGTCTTGTATTGTTTTGAAATTTTTAACATCTTTCGTATCTATAATTTTTCCAAATTTTTCATCCATCATAACAACATAAGATATAGCTGCCATAGAGTCCCATTCGTCTAGTTCGCTTAGAATAGTTTCTGATTTAAAATCGCTAGTTTTTAAATCTAACAATTCAGCAATAAGTTCCATTTTATTATTTAAATTCATTTTTATATACTTCCTTGTCTTTTATGTTGCATGCAATCATTTATTGTATCGCAAAAATATTTAAATGGTTTTTAAAATTTTGCAAGGGTTAACTTGCTAACTATTTAAAATAATAAGTTATAAATAAACATTAAATCATAGTTTAAATTATTTGAAGAAAAAAATAGTATTATTTTAACAAAAAATTTATGGAAATACTATGATTGTGTCATATTTTGTAGATTCGCTTAAAATAAACAAAGGTGATATTATATTGTTAACTGGAGATTTAACATCTTTGTTATTAAAAATTATTCAAAAAAATAATAATAAAAAAATAATAATAAAAATTATAAATCAAATAATAGATATCATAATCAAAAAAATAGGTAAAGATGGAACATTATTAATACATGCCTTTAATTGGGATTTTTGTAAAGGGCTTGCGTTTGATATAAAAAGATCAAAATGTCAAACGGGCATACTTGGAAAAATAGCTTTAGAAAGAGAAGATTTTTTAAGAACACAGCATCCAATTTATTCATTTGCTGTTTATGGAAAATATGCATATTATTTATCAAATCTTAATAATAAGGGTTCTTTTTCGTGTGATTCTCCATTTGGTTTTTTACACAAGAAAAACGGAAAACAAATTATTATAGATATGTCTTTGAAAGATTCTTTTACTTTTTCACACTATGTAGAAACAATTAATAACGTAAGTTATAGATTTAATAAAACCTTTACTGCTTTATATACTGACATAGAAAATAAAACAGAAATAAGACAATATGATATGTATGTTAGAAACCTTGAACTTGGAGTGATTAATAACATTGAACCTTTAGAAAATATTTTTATTCAGAATAAAGCTATGTGCATAGATTACTTTTATGGAATAAAAATTAGGACAGTAAATTTAGCTATGGCTTTTGATATTATAGAAAATGATATAATAAACAATAAAGCAAAAAATTTATATCAAATAATTAAAAAATAAGAATAAATATATATTTATAAGCTTTTAAATAATATTATTACAATAGTAAAATTATATAAAGGTTGATCATGGAAAAAATAAAAAACCTTTTTGTTAAGATAGACAGAAGTGATATTAATGAAAATATGAAAAATCTAATAACAGATGGACATATAGATTCATTTGATATTGTTATGTTGGTTAATGAAATAGAAGCATTGTATAAAAAACCTCTAAGTGCCAATTTTATTGATGAAAGTAATTTTGAAAGTTTTGAAAGTATTCAAAATATGCTTAAAATAGCATATGGTGCGTAATTGATGATAACAAGTGTTTGTGATTTTTTAGATAATACATGTAGTTTATATCCAGATAAAATAGCTTTTGTTAAAGATGATAGAAATATAAGCTACTTGGAATTTAATATATCAAGCAAAAAAGTAGCTAGTAAGATATTAGAATATGATGTAAGCAGAAAGCCTGTATTGATAATACTATCAAAATCAATAGAGTGCTTGGTGTCTTTTTTGGGTGTGGCAAGAAGTGGAAACTTTTATACTCTTATAGATGAAAATACTCCAAAAGAAAGAATTCTTAAAATAGTAGAAACATTAAAACCAAGTGTTTTAATAACAAGTAAAGAAAATAAACTAGATTTTTTAAACTTACATGCTATATTTTGTGAAGACTTTGAAGACTTTGGCATAGATGAAAATAAATTAAAAATAGCAAAAGAAAATCAAATAGATACTGACTTGCTTTATGTATTTTTTACATCCGGTTCTACCGGTATTCCAAAAGGGGTTAGTATAACTCACAAAAGCGTTATAGACTATACATCTTGGGTTTGCGAAACATTTGATATAACAAAAGATGAGATATTGGCAAACCAGGCACCTTTTTATTTTGATAATTCTATACTTGATATATTTAGTACCATTAAGACCGGAGCTACTTTACATATAGTTCCAAATAGTCTTTTTTCTTTTCCAATAAAAATAATAGAGTATATAAAAAAACATAAAGTATCTTTTATATTTTGGGTTCCATCTGTGCTAATCTATTTTGCAAATACAAACGCTTTTGAAGATGTTTGTTTGCCATGTTTAAAAAAAGTTTTGTTTTGCGGTGAGCCAATGCCAAATAAACAATTAAATATATTAAGAAGGTGCTTAAAAGATACAATTTTTGCAAATTTATATGGCCCTACAGAGATAACCGATGTTTGCTCTTATTATATATGCGATAGAGAGTTTAGAGATGATGATATACTTCCTATAGGCAGAGCTTGTAAAAATATGCAGCTTTTGGTATTTGATGATGATATGAGTTTGATTGATAATAACAATACACAGTCAAAAGGTGAGCTTTATGTAAGAGGTACAGGGCTTAGTGTTGGGTATTACGGTGATAAAGAAAAGACAAACAAGGCTTTTATACAAAATCCTTTGCATGATAATTATGAAGATAAAATTTACAAAACCGGCGATATAGTAAAGTATAATGAGCATGGAGAGCTTTTATGTCTCGGAAGATCTGACGGACAAATAAAAGTTTTAGGTCATAGGGTTGAACTTGGTGAGATAGAAAGCATTATAAACTCACATAAAGATATATTAAATTGTGCTTGTGTATTTTTAGATGATAAAATACATTGCTTTTATGAGTCAGATAAAGATATAAATATAAAAGAGTTTTTAAAAGATAAATTACCAGTGTATATGATTCCAAGAAAATATATAAAATTAGATGGTTTTAGGTATAATCAAAATGGCAAGATAGATAGACAACACCTAGGAGTATGATAAAGATGAATGTTTGGGTTTAGTGTTTTATTTTAAATTATAAAACAATTTTCATCTTTTTTAAACATTTCTAAGAAAAGTTCTAAATTTTTCTTAGCATCAACTACACACACTATAGAACCAGCAAAGTTTTTGCTTTTTAATATATTATTTTCTTCAAGTGTTTTAGCTCTTTTTTCTCTATCGGTTTTTGGATTTATATCTAAATCTCTAACAAAATAATCTATACTCTTTTTTCTTTTATTTCCATTTTCATCTACTAATATTCCACTAAAAGTTTTAAAATATCTATAGCTTATTTTTGCTCGTTGTTCTACATACATATGAAAAGAATAACCATCTTCTTTTAGACCAAGCATAATAATTTTGCCATTATTTTTTGCCAAAACATCATAAGGACTATTTTCTCCAAAACAATTATCAGTTTCTACCAAAAACTCATCTGCTCTTTTTCCATATACAGCAAAAGAAAATATAGGATCGTTTGTTCTTTTTACGCCGTTCATATTTCTAAAAAACTCACCCAACACTCCTACTGTGCTTTTTGAATTTGTTTTGTCATATATTTGATTTTTGCAAAAGCTATATGTAAATGTTGGCATAAGAATGGTTCCATCTTTTCCAACTGCTTTGATAAAAGTGTTGCAAATGCTTAAAAGTAATTCATCTGGTTTGGCAAGAGGTTTTCCAAATTTAAATATGCTACTATGTATGCATATGATATCGCCATTTTTTATACCAAGCTCACTTAAACACTGAGATAAGTCTTCATTGGAAAAAGTTTTTTTATCAAAAGCAAATAATTCTTTCATGCAATCCTCGTTTTTATTTTTATTCAATGTTAGCAAAAAATCAATAAATTATCACTTTTACGACCTATTATTTTATATATAAATTTAAAATAACTTGTGGTAAGATATTAATATTTTAATACTGAGGAATTTTAAGTGATCTATATAAGCGATAATGATATTAAAAATATTATACAAGATAATATAGATCTGGTTACGGAAGTAATGAAAGAATGTTTTATTGCTATTAGCAACAAAGACTACAGCTTAAGTGGTAAGCTTGGTGCATCACATGGTGCAAGAATATCTTATAAAAAGCAAGATAAAGAAAGAATATTTATAGCAATGCCAGGCTATCTTGGAGGAGAATTTAATATCACCGGAACCAAGTGGCACGGACCTATGCTAAAACTACCAAATTTAGATAAAGAATCAAGGTATTTATTAGTTCTTAATGATGCTTTTAGTGGAGTTCCTTTGACTATTATGGATGCGAATTTAATAACACAATACAGAACAGCAGCTGTTAGTGTGTTAGCCGCAATGTTTTTAGCACAAAAAGAAGCAAAGAGTTTGGCTATAGTAGGACCAGGTGTAATAAATACCTTAATAACTACTGGGATTTTAAATCATTTCAAAAATATAAAAGAAATTTTTGTAAAGGGAAGAGGTAAAAAAAGCATAGATATCTTTGTGCAAAAGATTCAAGATAAATATAAAGATGTAAAAATACATATAGTTAGTAAAGTTGAAGATGCTGTAAAAGATGCTGATATAGTAAGCATAAATACTTTGTTGTCTTTTGATAAAATATCTGATATGCCTTTTGTTAAAAAAGATTGGATGAAGCCAAAATCTTTATTTTTATGTTCCGCCTTTGCTTATTTTCCGGATAGTGTTTTAATAAATGGTTCAAACAAAGTTTGTGATCTTTTTGCAATGTATGAAAGTTATGAAAATGAGCTAGGGTTTCCTGCATATAAGTATGCTAGTTTTATAGGAAATAAATTTGCTGATTTGTATTTGGAAGGAAAAATAAAAAAGTCTGATATTTTTGATATTGGGGAAATAATTACTAAAAAAATCCAAATAAAAGATAATGATTTACCAACTATATTTTCAAGTAGCGGATTATCTTTAGAGGATTTAGCCTTAGGTTTTAGGGTGTATCAAAAAGCAAAAGAGTTAAAAATAGGACATAAGATATTTTAGAGACATTTATTTTCTATAGCTAGTTAAGATAAAGTAGGGAGGTGGTAGTGGAAAAACTTTATGAGATTTTAAGAAATATAAACGACGAGATTGATTATGAAGTTGAAGAACATTTGATTGATGATGCTATTTTTTCATCATTTGAGATTTTGGAAAGCATAACTGCATTTGAAGAAGAATTTGGCATAACAATACCCATAGAATATATAGTAGAGGAAAATTTTCAATCAGCAAAAGCAATGCATAAAATGATTAATAAATTGCAGCATACCTCCCCCACTGCTTGATAATACGATATTGAGTTAAATAACATTAATTTATTTATTAATTAGTTCTTGAGAACTTGTTTTAGAATTTATAATCTTTTGTGATAAAGAGACTATTGATATACGTGGCTTATGGTGTGAAACCAACGTATATGATTTAATATAATTAAAAACATCATTAAATATAATGGCTAAACTAGCCATTATGTATTATTTTGTTAGTATAACAATAAAGCTTTCATCTAAAATAGTATCATTTTGACGAGATATGGTGCTTTTGTTGATTTCTATATTTTTAAAAGCTTTGGAATATATCCTCAAAACTTCTTCTTTGTCAAAGTTGTGACATTTCATACCATTTTCTTTATAACCTTGTCTAGAATTATCTTTTTCATATACTATAACATCATATTTTCCATTTTGTACTGCATTTATATGTCTATAATCATTTATGCTTCTTAGGGTTAAAAAGGCTTTTCCGCCTTCTTTTAAAACTCTATATATTTCATGTGCATTTTGTTCCAATTCATCTTTTGTTGCATAAAATAATGCGTTAGAAGATATTAGGGCATCAAAGGCATTATTATCATAAGGTAAATTTGCTATAGTCTTGATAACCTTTAAATCGGCTTTTAAATTTAATGAGTTTATTAGATTGCCTGTGTATTCTATAGCACCTTCTGCTACATCGCATGCATAAGTTTTAAAATCATTCTCCGATAAAAACCTTACATGTCTTCCAGCTCCACAACAAACATCCAAAACACTTGCTTTTTTTGGTAAATTTCTAAAACAAAATCCTACAAATTCCGTATCTGGATATCTTGTGTTGTCTTTTTTGTTTTTAAATGTGTCTGACCAAAAATCTTTGTTTGATTGCATATTTATTCCTTTTTATAAATTTAAATTATCATATTATATCTTATTTATCGTAAAGGATAAATTTAATAGTTATAGTTTATTTAAGATTAAAATACAACTCGTCTGTTTTAAGTGTTGACAATGCAAGCTCTAAATCTTTTTTTGCATCTATAGAGCATATGATAGAACCAGCAAAATTTTCAACTTTTAGTATATTATTATCTTCAAGTATTTTTAATCTTTTATTAGAATCCAATATAGGATTTATGTCCAAGTTTCTAACATAGTATTCAATGGTTTTTTCTTTGGATTTTCCATATTCATCTATAATAATTCCATTAAATTTTTTAAAATATCTATAACTGACATTTGCTTGTTGTTCTGTATAGATGTAAAATGTATATCCATCTTCTTTAAGCCCAAACATAAGCATTTTTCCATCGTTTTTGGCTAGAACATCATAAGGACTATTTTCGCCAAAACAATTATCTGTTTCTACTAAAAACTCATCTGCTCTTTTTCCATATACAGCAAAAGAAAATATAGGATCGTTTGTTCTTTTAACTCCATCCATTTTTCTAAAAAACTCACCCAATACCCCAACCCTGCTTTTCGAATTTACCTTGTCATATATCTCATTTTTACAAAAACTATATGTGAAAGTTGGCATTAAAACTGTTCCTTTTTCTCCAACAGTATCTAAAAATACATCACATATACTATATAGTAGTTCATCTGGCTTTAAAAGAGGTTTCCCAAATTCAAATATTCTACTATGTATACATATACAATCACCATCTTTTATACCTAATCTTTTTAGGCATTCAAGCAAATCTTTATCTGTAAATTTTTTATCATCAAAACTAAATAATTCTTTCATATTTTATTCTTTTAAATTTTTTTATATTATATTATATTTCAGCTATATTAAATAATAAATTTTTAAAAAAGTATATATAAATAAAACTTTAGTATAATATATTAAATTAATAAAATATTATCTTTCAGGCGAAATTATGAAAAAAATTAGAGATTTACTACAAGAAATAAACGATGAGATTGATTATGATAAAGAGGAAAAACTTATAGACGATGGTCTTTTTTCATCTTTTGATATAATAGAATGTATTGCTTTGATTGAGAAAAATTTTAGCATAAAAATTCCAGCTAGTTATATAAAACAAGATAATTTTCAGTCAGTAAAAAATATTAGCAAAATGATTAAAAAAATACAAACATTAAATTAAATATATGATATCTATTATGCTCTAGTATTATGTTAAAATTAAGCATCGTTAACAAGTTCCAGATTTTTAGTATCAACCGCACATAATAAACTCACTAATTTCTTGGCTTTTGGTATGCTATTTTTTAAGTGTTGCAACTCTTGCAGTCTATAAAAGACTAATTCATAATACAAGATTTACCTTATGAATTTTTATATAAAATACTTGATATTCTTTGTAAATATTCAATAATAGTCCATAGTGTTTAGTGATAGTATGTGCTACTGTATATTTTATCAAATCATCAAAAATTCTGTTTTAAATGGAAAATATTTTTTATTTTATATCTTTGATTTTATATTTTCTATCATTTTATGTATGTTTTGAGCAGAACTAAAATTATCATGATTTATATATTCTGGTGGAATTTGTATATCAAACTCTTCTTCAATTTCAGTAATGCATTGCAAGATATCAAATGATGAAAATAGTCCACGCTCTACCATGTTGATTTCTTTTTCGTAGTCAATTGTGTTGTTTATCTTTTTTAAAATATTTATTATTTCTTTCATATTTTACCTTTGTTACCATCGCATATTTTTTTATTTAATTTTACTCTATCTATCTTGCCATTTTTATTTATAGGAAGTTTGTCTTCTTTGTAGATAATATTTGGTAGCATAAACATAGGAAGTCTTTGCTTTAGCGTATTTAAAATCTCATTTTTATCGGCATTTCCTTCAAAAAACAAGGCTAATTTCTCTTTTTCCCATACTGCACAAGCTCTTTCTATATCAAGTCCTAAATTTAAAACCTCAGTTTCTATCTCTATTAGCTCTATCCTGTGTCCTAATCTTTTTATCTGAAAATCAGCCCTACCTTTGTAGTGCAAGTCACCTTGCTCATCTAAAAAACCTAAATCACCAGTTTTATACACTCTCTCGTTGTAGCTTAAATTCATAGGATTTTGTATAAAGGCATCTTCTTTTATAAAATTTAAATACCCAATAGCCAAGCAACGACCGGATACGCAAATTTCGCCTATTTTATTTGGCTCGTTTATGATTTTTTCATCCTGCATTAAAAATACTTTTCTGTTTTCAAAGGCCTTGCCTATGGGCACGCTATCCTTATCAAAGTCTTCATCTTTTAGTATATGATAGGTACAGTTGCAAGTAATCTCTGTTGGGCCATAAGCGTTTATAAATGTGCAGTCTGGCAAATAATCTTTTATTCTATTTAAATGCATTTTTGGCATTATTTCACCACTATAAATTATCTTTTTTATATCTAACTTTTTATAGCTCAAAGCTCGCATAGTTGATAAAAATACTAAAGCACTAACGGCCCATATTAGAGTATTTGCTTTTGAATTATGCAAATAATCCATCAAAGATATAGGGTTTGTGAAGTATTTTTTAGGTATCAATACCACGGTTGCACCCAAATATAGCCCAGAATATATGTCTTTCACGCTTAAATCAAAATCAAATGGAGCTTGGTTTGCAAGTATATCTTCGCTTGAGATTTTTAATGTTTTAGTGAAAATCGGTATAAAATCAAGCACATTAGAATGGTTTGTTAGCACTCCTTTTGGCTCTCCAGTACTTCCGCTTGTGAAATTGCAATACAAAGGTTTTAAATCTGTATGCGATTCTCTTGTAGCTTTTAATTTTTTATTGTTGATATTTGTATTTAATATAATATCGGCTTTTACAACCATATTATTACCAAAAATTTCAATAGCTTTTTCATAATTATCATTATCGCATACTACTATAGAAGCATTTAGTGCATTTGCTATTTTTAATGCTCTTTGTTTTGGTAGCGATGTGTCTATAATGCTATAAAATCCACCAGCATAAACGCTACCAAACATTATAGCTAGGCATTTTATTGATTTTTCCATATATATAACTATTGGTTGATCTGTATTAAAATAACTTCCAGCTTGCTGTGAAAGCATTAGTAGTTTTTTAAAATTTATTTCGCCATTTATATCTTTAAATGCTATTTTACTTGGATTTTCGTTTGCTTGTTTTTCTAGCCAATATAGTACATTATTTTCCAGAGATTTTATCCTTAATTTTTTATGTTATTCGCAAAATTATATTTTTTATTTTGTCAATGTTATCAATAATTGATCATCTAAAAACGTATCGTTTCCGTGACTTAAAGAAAATCTATCTATTTGTATATTTTTAAATGTCTTGGAAAATATCCTCAAGGCTTCTTCCTTGTCAAAATAATAACACTTTAATCCATTTTCTTTGTATGCTTGTTTTTTGTTATCTTGCTCGTTTATTATTATTTCATATTTACTATTTTTTATACTATTTGTATATCTATAATCTTGTATGCTTCTTACTTTTATATATGCTTTAGCGCCATTTTTTAAAATTCTATAAAATTCATAGGCTGATTTTTCTATCTCTTCTTTTGTTGCATAGTATAATGCACCATAGCAAACTATGCCATCAAAAAAGTTATCATTATATGGTAAATCATCACCAGCCTTGATAAATTTCACATCCGCTTTTAAATTTGATTCTTGCAATAGATTTTTAGTATGTTCAACACCGCTTGTAGTTACATCACAAGCATAAGTATTAAATCCATTTTCGGCTAAAAACTTAGTATGTCTTCCCCCACCACAATAAAGATCTAATATATTTCCATTTTTTGGAAAATTTATAAAGGCAAAGCTTACTAGTTCTGATTCTGGGTATCTTGCATGATGTTTTTTATCTTGTAAAAAATCATTCCAATGCGATACATTTGACATATTAGATCCCCTAGATTTTAATTAATTTAGTATTATAAACAACATGATATTAATTAAGCATTAAATCTAAAGATTGTTTATTGTGATATTAAACATGATATTTGTGATTTGATAAAAAATACATGAGAAAAGAGTGGCATTTTATGTTTTTTGTAAATTATAAGGCATGTGTTAAAAAACTGTGTATAAATTTTGAAAAATAGTGGTGGGTTCACCAGGACTCGAACCTGGGACCATCCGGTTATGAGCCGGATGCTCTAACCAACTGAGCTATGAACCCACTAAGTTAAGTTAAAGAAGTTGGAATTATACAAAAAATAACCTTATATAAAAATAAATTTTTAGATAATCCAATTATTATTTTTCATAAGGTGTAGTTATATATCCTTGTTTGCTAAGAGCCCTCATTCCACCTTCAAATATGGTTATATTTAAATCAGGTGTATCTATAAGATCGGCAACAAAAGCACTTCTTCTTCCACTTCTACAAATAATAGCAAATGGTTTTGTCATATCTACTTCATCGCTGATTTCACTCCAAAGTTTTCTTTTATCTTTGCTAAACTCAATTATCTTTGCGCCTTTTATGATCCCTGTTTCTCTTATTTCTATTGGCACTCTCATATCTATGATTTGATCAAATTTTTCTACATTCGCAGGGGTTGCTGGAATAGATGCAACTTGTGAAAACAGGTCTAGCACACAAAATGCTAATATGTATATCTTTTTCATTTTTAATCCTTATAAGGTACTGTCTTATAACCTTCGCTCATAATTTTCATCATTCCGCCCTCTAAATTTATAACTTTAATATCAGGAGAGTCTATCATATGAGTAGCCATCATGCTTCTGTGTCCACTTCTGCATATCAAAGCAAATGGCTTTTTTATATCTATGCTTGATTTTAAGCTGTCCATGAACTCATTTTTGTCATTGATAAGAGTTATAGTTTTGGCTCCTTTGATGATTCCTGTTTCGCGCCATTCTGCGGGAGTTCTTATGTCTACTATTTGATCTATTTTTGATATATTATCAATATCAGCTGGTATACTTACAATCTCTCCAAAAAGAGTAGCGCAGCAGGCAAATGGAAGTAGCGACTTGTTCATAAATTTTTTTATCCTTAATATTTTTTTTATTATATTGAGCATAATATATAATAAAAAACTAAATAAAAACACAATTTTTTATTATAATATTTATACATAAAGAAAATAAAAAAAATAAAAATATATTTAAAAGTATGTAATACATAATATTTAATAGTCATCGCATACAAGCGAAAGATAATTAAAATTTAGTAAAATTATAAAAAACAAAAATTATAATGTATAAATATTTTAGATTTGGTTGGTGCTGTGATAAAAAGATGTGAATGGTGTGAAAAAGATGAAATTTATAGAAACTACCACGATAATGAGTGGGGAGAAATCTTTGATGACGATAGGAAATTTTTTGAGTTTTTGATCCTTGAGATAATGCAAGCCGGACTTTCTTGGCATACGGTGCTTAAAAAAAGAGAAGATATGAGAGTTGCTTTTGATGAGTTTGATCCAAATAAAATAGCCCTTTATGATGATGAAAAGATAGATGATTTATTAAAAAATAGTTTAATTATCAAAAATAGACTAAAAATTTCATCTTTACCTATAAATGCAAAAGCTTTTTTAAGCATATGTGATGAGTTTGGTTCATTTTACAACTATATATGGAAATTTACAAATTTCAAACAGATAAAAAATAGATACGATAATATAAAACAGATACCAACAAAAACAAATTTGAGCGATATTGTTTCAAAGGATTTAAAAAAGCGAGGATTTAAATTTGTGGGAAGTATAGGGATATACTCTTTTTTGCAAGCTTGTGGTGTTGTTAACGATCATTTATCGTATTGTTTTAAATTTAAGGAAAATTAGCTAAAATTTTGTATAAAACTTAAAAAAGGCTAAAATTGAAAAAGGTTCATTTTATAGGCATTGGCGGTATTGGTATTAGTGCTATTGCGAGATTTTTAAATGAAAAAGGTTATAAAATAAGCGGTAGCGATATAGCAGATAGTAAAACTACAAAAGAGCTTAGAAATGAAGGCATTGAGGTTTTGGTACCACACTGCAAAGAGGCTATAAAAGATCAGGATTTTGTAGTGTATTCAGCCGCTATAAAAGATGACAATATAGAGCTAATCACAGCAAGAAAAAAGGGCATAAACTGCTTATCTAGAAAAGAGGCTTTGCCTTATGTTTTGGATGATAAAAAGGTATTTGCTATAGCTGGAGCGCATGGAAAAAGCACTACAACAGCTATGCTTGCTAGCTTGATAGAAGGCTCTACGATAATAGGTGCGGTTTCTAAACAATTTGGTTCAAATATGCGATATGCACAAAGTGAAAATATAGTTTTTGAAGCAGATGAGAGTGATTCTAGCTTTTTAAACTCAAATCCATACTTGGCCATAGTTACAAATGCGGAGCCTGAACATATGGAGCATTATAACTATGACTTGGAAAAATTTTATGCTGCTTACCGTGGTTTTTTAGAAAGAGCAAAAGTTAGAGTTATAAATGCTGAAGATGATTTTTTAAAAACACTTGATATAGAAGCCATAAAGCTTTATCCAAGCAAGGACATAACTCAAATGAGTATGGTTGTGAGAGATTTTAAGCCATATACAAGTTTTTTGCTTAAAGATTTGGGTAAGTTTGAAGTGTTTGGAATGGGTAGACATATAGCTATCGATGCTTCACTTGCTATTTTAGCAGCTATGCATGATAGACCTCTTAAAGAAATAAGAGAGAATTTATTAAATTTTTGTGGTATCAAGAAGAGATTTGATATATTACATGCCGATAAAGAGTATGTTCTTATAGATGATTATGGACATCATCCAACAGAGATAAAAGCTACTTTAAGCTCTGTGTTTGAGTATGCAAAATTGCTTGGTATCACTCGTGTAACAGCTATATTTCAGCCACATAGATATTCAAGACTAAAAGCAAATTTGCAAGGTTTTGCGGAGTGCTTTGAGGGGGTTAGCGGACTTGTTATACTTCCTGTTTATGCGGCTGGTGAAGCTGAGGAGCATATAGATCTAAAAGAGGGCTTTAAACAATACAATCCGATATTTGCTGATGAGATAAAAAGGGTTGATTATGGCATTGAATTTGATGATGAGTTTGGTGTAAAACATCGTTTGACTGATGGTATAGTTGTAGGCTTTGGTGCCGGAAGTATAAGTATTCAACTAAGAGGAAATAAATAGTGCAAGAAATTTTAGACCTAGAAACAAAACAAGAAAATGAAATTTTAAAAATCATAAAAAACGAAACGATAGATGAAGCTAATATTCAAAAGCTTATAAATACAGGTAAAAAAGATATACTAATACATCTTGCCAGACATCAAAAACTCACACAAGAACATATATCTATGATGATAGAAAACTCTCCTTATATGGGTATAAAAATGATCGTAAAAAATCAAGAGATAAGCCCTGAAAATAAAGAGCTAATACTAAAAAAGATGAATAAAATGCCAAAATTATACGAAGAACTTTTACAAGAAGCAAAGGAGCTAAAATGGTAAGAATTTTATTTTTGATAGTTGCTTTTGTTATTTTTCTTATGGCTATTTGGGCTATAAAAGATGAACAACTTAATAAAAAATTTAAAGCTTTTATCGTTTTTATCGTGTTGCTTTTCATAGGTTTTGCATATTTTTATGAGAGCAATGTTGATGATATAGGTGAAAAAAATATGAGTATTTTAAATCAATTTAGACAAGGTAAAACTATAATTTGTGGTGATCAAAATATTAGCAAAGATAAATTTAATTATGAGTTTGGAACCTCTTCTTTTATGGCAAAGCGAGAATTTATAGAGCTTTCAGGAGTTATAGTAAATATTTCAGAGTGTGAATATGAAAAATAATTTAGATGAGATTTTTTCAAAGCTTGATTTAAATGAGTATTTGGATCATTTAAACTCTTTTTTATCAAGAGAGAAAACACTTTTTATAAGTGGAGATAGAAATATACATTATGAAAATATTTTAGAGCTTTGCAAGTATGATTTTGATTCTCCTCAAAAGATACAAAATTTAGATGACGCCCTTGCTAGACTTGGAAAACAAGGCATTTTGCATATAACAGAAATAGGCGAATTTTCTAAAATTTTAAACTATTTTTTGTATTTAAAGGGTCTGAAATTTGAAAATAGACTTGGCGAATGGATAGCAAAAATTGATATATTTCCAACAATGCTTGAACTTGCAAAAAGCTTTGATAAAAAAGGCGAGTTAAAAGATAGTGTTGATGAGAGATTTTTGCAGATAAAAGAGAGCATAAGCATAAAGAAAAAACAGATAGATGCCGAGCTTAGAAGGCTTATTTATACAAAAAGCTTAAGCCCTTATCTTGTAGATACTCAGGTGCATTTTATAAATGATAGCGAAACTCTTTTGGTTAGGGGAGGGTTTAATCACTTTTTAAAAGGTGTGGTTATAGCAAGAAGTTCTGGCGGGTATTTTTATGTTATGCCAAGTAGTATCGAAAATCTAAAAAAAGAGCAAAGCGAACTTATTAGTAAGAAAGAAGAGATAGTTTTTGAATATGCAAAACAATTTAGTGCTTTGATGAATAAGGCTTTGCCATTTTTGAAATTTATAAATAATGCTTTTGATGTTTTTGATGCTTATCAAGCTAGAGTTTTGATGGCTAAAACTTATGATTTTGACTTTGTTTTACCTGATAATAGCAATGATATAAGGCTTAAAGACTTCGCCCATCCAGCATTAAAAAATCCAAAAAGTATAAGTGTGGATTTTTCTAAAAAGGTTCTTTTGATAACCGGCGTAAATGCAGGTGGAAAATCGATGCTTTTAAAATCCATAATAACATCTTGTTTGCTAGCAAAATATCTAATGCCAATGAGAATAAACCCAAATGAGTCTAAGATAGGCTCTTTTAAAGAATTTGATGCAATCATAGAAGATCCACAAAATGTAAAAAATGATATCTCGACATTTGCTGGAAGAATGGTTAATTTTTCAAAACTTTTTTCAAAAAAATCTTTCGTTATAGGTGTTGATGAGATAGAACTTGGAACTGATTTTGAAGAGGCTGCAAGTTTATATAGTGTGCTTATACAAAAGCTTATATCGCAAGATATAAAGATGGTTATAACAACTCATCATAAACGCCTTGCAATGCTTTTATCAAAAAATGAAAATGTAGAGCTTGTAGCTGCGCTTTATGATGAGGTTTTGCAAAGACCAAAATTTGAGTTTTTAAAAGGAACCATAGGCAAATCTTATGCTTTTGAAACGGCTTTGAGATACGGCATACCTTCAAATTTAGTAAGTGAATCAAAAAAGGCTTACGGTGAAGATAAAGAAAATCTAAATGAAATTATCACAAAGACATTAAATCTACAAAGTGAGCTAAAAACCAAGCTTGATGAGACAAATAAAAAAGAGCAAAAACTAGACAGTTTGCTTGCTAATTTAAAAGAGCAAAAAGAAAAAGATGAACTAAAAATTTCACAAACCATAAGCAAATTAGAACACGAATATATGATGGCTATAAATAAAGCAAAAGAGTCAATAAATCTAAAAGATATAAAGGAAAAACATAGAGTCATAAATGCTGCTCACGAGATGAAAAAGTATATACAAAAGCCACAAAATCAAAAACCAAAAGAGCTAAAAGTAGGCGACAATATAAAATACAATAAAATAAAAGGTGTAATTATATCTATCACAAAAAACGATGCTATGATACAAAGCGATGGGATTAAACTTCGTGTGCCTCTTAGTTTTTTATCAAAAAATGAAAATGCACAACAACCGCAAACAACGAAATCTCAAGTAAAGGTCAAGGTTCAAAAGCCAAAAACAGCAAATGTAGTTTTGGATTTGCACGGTTTAAGAGCTGATGAGGCGATAGGAAAACTTGATAAGTTTATAAGTGATAGTCTTATTATGGGATTTGATGAGGTTAGCGTTTATCATGGGATTGGAACCGGAAAATTGGCTTTTGCTGTTAAGGAGTTTTTAAAATCTCATCCGAGTGTTAAGGATTTTTTTGATGCTCCTCCAAATCAAGGTGGATTTGGAGCAAAAATAGTTCGTTTTTAGCCTTAAAATTTTTAAAAAAGCAAAAATAGTGGTATAATTTTGTGACTGGTAAAAAGGAATTTGATGGTGCAATCTGGGAAAAATAAAAAAACTGCTACAGTAATTATTTGCTTAAATCTAATCTTATTTACACTTTTGGTTGTCGATATATCAATTTTTTATTACAAATACTCTAATTCTATTACTTATAATAAGGTTGATTATCAAAAAAATGCACAATTTTTATTAGATAAGTATTCTGATGAGTTTGAATCACTAGAAAAAGACAAGGATAAATTTCAAAGTTTTTTAGACTCTGGTTTAATTGGCGATATCTATTTGCTAAAAACTGACATTGAAAGCAATCTAAATTTATTAGCTTCGAGTAATCATGGTGATGAAAAAAGATTAAAGCGAGATTGTGAGGAAATTTTTACTCATAATTTCAAAAAAATATTTTACTCAAAACAGGTTTTACCTGAAAATAAAATCAACATTTGTCTCTTTGAAAAAAAACATGATTATATAATGGGTCTCAGTGTTTCTTTTTACCATACCGTATCTGATAGCCATGACAGTGAGTTTAAACAATGGGTTTTAAAAAATGTCGCTCCGTATTTTATTCTTACTGGTGTTATAACTATTTTTCTAATTCTTGCTGTTTTGTGGTCTATAAATAGATATTATGATTTAAGAGCTGAGTACATAAAAGATAAGTTGAAATTAAAAAATGAGCTTAAAGAGATAAAAAAACAGCTTTATATTGATCCTTTGACTAACCTATCAAATAAAACCATGCTAATGAATAATCTAAAAAAACTTGATAAACCAAAAGTTATTATCTTGGATATAGATGATTTTGGTGTAATGAATGATTATTATGGTAAAGATATTTGTGATGCGATATTGGTATATATAGCTGGTTTGATAAGTGATTTTGCAACCACAAATAAGATGAAAGCTTATTGTTTGGGTGCTGATAGATTTGCATTGGTTGAAAATGGAGAGTTTATCGTAGAAAAATATGAAGATTTGGCAAATGAACTTATAGGTAGATTTAAGGGTCGAATGACTTCGATAAAAGTTCCAAATAGTAGTGATAGTATTAGTATTGAAATACATACTACCATAGGTTTTTCCGTTGATGAGGATGATACTTTGATGAAAGCTACAACGGCTTTAAAGGTTGCTAAAAATACAGGAAAAGACTATGTTTGCTATTTTAAAGGTCTTAATAAAAAAGATGAATATAAAATACAAATAGAGCGATCTTTAATGATAAGGCAAGCAATAATCGGCGATAAAGTGCTTCCTTATTATCAGCCAATTTTTGACAGAGATGGCAACATAACAAAATATGAAAGTCTTATTAGGATGATAAATAGTGACGAAATTCTCTCTCCTCATAAGTTTTTAGATGTTGCAAAAAGAATAAAAAGATACACAGAGTTGCAAAAAAAAGTTGTAGAAAAAGCTATTGAAGAATTGAGTCAAAATTTAAATTTAGTATTATCTGTAAATTTATCTGGAAGAGATATGATTGATGGAGATGTTAGTCTTACTATCTTAAAGCTATTAGCAAATAACGATGTTGCTGATAGACTTATTTTTGAGCTTGTAGAAGATGAGAACTTGGAAAATGTTGAGAGAATTGAGAAATTTATAGATAAAGTTAAAAAGATGGGTGTGCGCATAGCTATAGATGATTTTGGTTCAGGATATTCAAATTTTTCTTACATCTTAAAACTAAAACCAGATTTTATCAAAATCGACGGCTCTATAATAAAAAATATTGATTCAAGTAATGATTCTTATATGATTACTCGTGCTATTGTGTATTTTGCAAGAGATTTGGGTATTAAAACAGTAGCAGAGTATATACATTCAGCTGATGTTTTAGATATTTGTAAAAAGCTTGGTGTTGATGAATTTCAAGGATTTTATCTAGGTGTTCCTAGTGAGAAAGTTGAAATGTGATAGAATTGCTGTCAACATTGTTAAAATTTAAATCAATAACACCAGATGACGATGGTATTTTAGATTTTATACAAGATTATATGGGCGATTTTAAAGCTAAAAGAATAGATAAAAATGGTGTTAAAAATTTACTTCTAACAAAAGAATTTAGTCCAAAAGGTGTCCATTTTGCCTTTGCAGGACATGTTGATGTCGTTCCTGCTGGAGATGGATGGGATAGTGATCCTTTTTCCCCAACTACAAAAGATGATTATATTTATGCTAGGGGCGCTCAAGATATGAAAAGCGGAGTAGCTGCATTTTTATATGCTTGTAAAAAAATAAAAAATTTTAATGGAAAAATAAGTATCATATTAACAAGCGATGAAGAGGGCGATGCTATATATGGGACTAAAGAAGTATTAAAGTATATGAAAGATGTTGATGAGCTACCAGATTTTGCTTTAGTTGCAGAGCCGACATGCAATGAAAAATTTGGAGATAGCGTTAAGATAGCAAGAAGAGGATCTGTAAATGGTAGCTTTGTTATAAAAGGTTTACAAGGTCATGTCGCATATCCAAATAAATGCGTAAATCCTATACATCAACTTGCAAAGGTAATAGACAAAATAGCAGATCATGATATGGATAGTGGAAGTGAGTTTTTTGAGCCAAGTAAGATTGTGATTACTGATATTCGTGGTGGAATGCAAGTTTGTAATGTAACGGCAGGTGATGTTAAAGTTATGTTTAATGTAAGAAACTCAAATTTAACAACACTTAATGACATAAAAACATATATACAAAATACACTTAGTGATTTTGATTTTGAGTTGGATATAAAGCAAAGCTCTAATTATTATTTTACAGATAAGGATAGTTTGATTGTAAAAAAACTATGTGAAAGCATAAATGAAGTTCTTGGTGTAAAACCTTTGTTAAATTCCAAAGGCGGTACAAGTGATGCTAGATATTTGTCTGAATTTGGTGTAAATGTTGTTGAGTTTGGTGTTATAAATGATAGAATTCACTCTATAAATGAAAGAGTTAAGATAAGTGAGATTAGGCAACTTTGTAGTATTTTTGAAAAGCTATTAATTAAATTTTAATTTCTTTATAATATTATAAAAAGTAAAGCTTTGATAAAATAGTAGCTTATAAAAAATGATTAATAAGGTTTAAACGATTTATGTTAAAAATTCTAAAAAAATTTAGTAGAAATGGCATATTTTCAAATATTATTTTTAGATTTTTATTCACTTATCCTCTTGTAATTATTGCAATTATTTCTCTTATTGTGTATATGTTAACATCAAATATAGATGAAGCAAAATACCAGCTTAGGGTTTTTAATTTTAAAATACAAAAAACCATAGATGATAGTTTTGATAAGATAAAAAAACAAGTTGAATTTTATGGTCAAATCATAAATTCAAATGCAGATATTTTTTCTTTGGAAAATATCAAGGATTATTCTATTCATGATTATTTTAAAGCTTTATATGTTCTAGATAAAGATAAAAATATTATTTATGAAAAAAAATTTAGCAATTCTTCTCATATAAATTTTAATACTCCTTGGATTGATAGACTTAAAAACAAAAGATATGTAATATCAAATTTTGTGTTTAATGATGATAAAGTATTGGACACTTTTTTTGTTGCATATAATATCTCATTTGATTTTATATTGGTTGCTGAAGTAGATGTAAACTATATAAAATCTAATATAAATAAAATTATACAAAAAGAAGAAAAGTCAGCTTTTGTTTTAGATTATAATGGTAATTATATAGGTGGTGTTTATGGCGAACATGGTTATAAAAAGGATGACTATCAAGACCCTCAAAATATAGATAAATTATTTGTTGATGACAAAGATGTTATTTTTCATTATTTTGATATGAGTTCCGAACTTTCGGAATATATGAGTGACTATAATTTATTTGTTGTAAGCCAAGAATTAAACAACAAAAGCATATTGATTCATCTTATAGTAATTTTCTTTGCGTTTGTTACTTTGATTTTATATACCGTAAGCACACTTATTAATTTGAAATTTGTAAAAAATAAAATTATTTTCCCTGTTAAAGCTATTTCTGATTTTTTAAAAGATAAAGAATTGGAACAAGAATGTGACAGTCCTTTAGAAGACTTTAAATCAATAAAATTAGGCATAAAAGGATTGTATGAAAAAATTGATAGCTTAAATGGAATGTTGGATGATTACAAGACAAGATTTGGTTATATATTTGAAAAAAGTCCTTTGATTTTACTTCTTTATGATGCATATAGCGGAAAAATAATTGATGCTAGTAATGCGGCTTTAAAATTTTATTGTTATTCTTACGATGAGATAACTTCTATCACTATGACTGAAATATCTAATGTAAATTTTGAAAATGATTTATTTTTTAGAAAAAATTTAATTGAAGACAGCGAGAACAAAATAGCATTAAGAACAACTCATAAAACAAAAAATGGAAAAGTTCTAGATGTTGAATGTAAATCTAGTGTGATAAATTTAAAAGATTCAAGATACGTATTTTTAACAGTTGAAGATGTTGGTTATTATAAAAGAGTAGAACAAAATAGCGATATCGTGTATAAGTCTGTGTCTTTTTTTAAAAATATTATTATGATTTCAAGCAAAGATGATCCTTTTTTTATCAAATATGCAACTAACAATATTAAAAATATACTAGATATAGATTATAATAATATTCTTTTAAAAGGTCTTGATATAAGGGATATTATTTTTGAATCCGAAAGGGTATCTTTTGCGAATGAGATTAATCTTAATAAGCGATTATTTTTAAATATACATGCAGCGAAAGATAAAATAAGCTCAATTTATAAAGTAATAAAAAATAAAGATGAGATTATTCCTTTTAAAATAGAAACTAAATTTCTGAAAGATACAGATGGTAAATTTAAAGGAGCTGTTTATTCTATCAGTGATTGCTTGGAACAACAAACTGTCAAAGAAAAGTATGAAAACGAAATTAATCAATACAAAAATATTATATTAGCTTCAGATGTTGCTACTTGGGACTATAATTCAAAATTAAAAACCATTAGGATTAATAGCAAGTTTGCATCATTATTGGGGTTTGACAATCAAGATAGCATGTCTTTTAATGAAGACAAAATGAGGCATTTGATTGTTGATGAATTTGAATCATTTGACAAGTTCTTTTCTTCTATAAAATCTGAAAACAACACGTTTAAGACAGATATTAAACTCTACACTATCAATAAAGATATTATATGGTTGAGCTTGAGTGGTAGAGCTTTGGAAGTTGATAAAAATGAAAATCCTATTTTTATCAGCGGGGTGGTTGAAAATATTACAGACAAGAAGTTAGCCTTTATATATCAAGATTTGGTTGCAAAGTTGTTTTCTTACTCAAAAGATGGAATATTAATTCTTGATTTAGAGTGGAATATCACAGATGCAAATGATACTTTTTTATTGCTAAGTGGTTATCTAAAAGAAGAAACTTTGGGCTCAAATATTAGTTTACTTAAATCAAAATTTAATGATAGTGAGACATACGATAAAATTATATCTGATGTTGAAAAAAATGGTCAATGGTATGGTAAAATGTGGTTTAAGTATAAAAACAGTGAAGATTGTTTGCATTTTGTAAATATAACATCGATAGATGATGCTGATAATAATTTTTCTTGCTATGCTGTCATAATATCAAGTGTTGGTGAAATTAAAAATAATCAAGACTATTTAGAACATATTGCATATCACGATCCTTTAACAAAACTGCCTAATAGATTTTTATTTTCACAAAAGCTCGAAGAGCTAATTAGAACTACAAAAAATAACAAAGAAGTTGCTATTGCTTATCTTGATTTAGATGGTTTTAAAGAGATTAATGATACTTATGGGCATAAAGCCGGAGATAAGTTTTTGACTGATATTTCATCTCGTATTGATTCTATTTTTTATGAAAAAGATATGTTTGCAAGAATTGGTGGAGATGAGTTTGTTGCTATCATACTTTATGAAAAATTTGGAGAAGTTTATGAATTTGTTGAAAACATACTTCGTATTACCAGAGAAGAGGTTTGCCATGAAGGTGTCAAATTAAAGATTAGTGCTAGTATAGGTGTAAGTATGCGTAGTATTGAAAATAGAGTTACACCAGAAAATCTTTTAGATCAAGCAGATTGGGCTATGTATCAAGCAAAACTTAGTGGTAAAAATCGCTATTATGTGTTTGATATTACCAAAGATAGACATTTTAAAAATCAGTATGAGGATAATAATAAAATTTTAACAGCTTTATCTAATGATGAATTTTTTATGGAATATCAGCCAGAAATTGATATAAGAACGAATAAGATTCTTAGCTATGAAGCCTTGATAAGATGGAAAAGAAATGGAGAAATGGCTTATCCTAATGATTTCTTTCCGTTGATTAAAAAACAAAAAGTTATAGATGATTTGTCATTTTTCTCGTTAAGCAGCTCTTTAAAAGCACAAAGTGAATGGAGCGCAAAAGGCGTTGATGCAGGTGTGTGTGTAAATTTAAGTATAGAACAAATTTGCAAGCCTTTGTTTTTTGAGAAATTTAAAAATCTAATAAGTCAAGATAAAAAGTTAAACCCTGGCGCATTACAGATAGAAATAATTGATGCTAATTCAACTCCAAGTTTGGAGTATGCTAGTAAATTTTTACATAAATATAAAAGATTTGGTGTTAAGTTTGTGCTAGACGATTTTGCATCAAAATCAAGTTCTTTTGATGCTTTAGAGCTTTTACCTATAGATAAGATAAAGATAGATAAAAATATATGTACATATATGTTTTTTAATAAAAAAGCATTTATAACGGTTAGAATGCTTAAGAATTTATCCGATATTTTTGATAAACATGCAACCATAAAAAACCTACAAGATATAAGCACTCTTAAAGTGCTGATCGGTCTTGGTTTTTATACCTTTCAGGGTAATTTCTTTCAAAAACCAATAAGTATTGAAGAGATAGTTGATTATAAATTTAAAGGAATAGAAGGGTTGGATTTTAATAATCATATAGATGATAATAAATTTAATGAATTAAAAGATTGTATAATGCTAAAAGAGTATGCTCAGAGTATAATAAATCATCTTGTTAATAAAGATTTCAATAGTGATGAAGATAGTTTTGAGGGTATCAGACAAGAGATATTAACAAAGCTTAATACACAAGATAATTCTTATAAAAATATAAGTAGTATAATTGTAGAAAGTTTAAATACATCAGATAAAGAGGAGTCTTTGCATTTGGCTAGATTAGCAAATATAGAGTGTATGAAAATTTTAGATATTGGTCAAAAATAATCCACTTTTAGTTTTTATAAATTAATAGTAGAGTTTTTGTATAAAATAATTTTTTAATAAAAATAATTGAAAGGTAGAAAATGAGAAAAGCTGATATAGTGGTTGGCGTGCAATGGGGAGATGAAGGTAAAGGAAAGATAGTAGATATGCTATCTCAAAATTATGATATGGTTTGTCGTTCTCAAGGTGGCCATAATGCTGGCCATACAATATGGGTAGACGGTGTAAGATATGCTCTTCATCTAATGCCAAGTGGTATTTTGCATGAAAACATAGTTAATATAATAGGCAATGGAGTTGTTGTAAATCCAGAAGTTTTGATAGCAGAAATGGCTCAATTTGACAATATAAAAGGCAGACTTTATATAAGTGATAAGGCTCATTTGAATTTAAATCATCATAGTTTGGTCGATCAAGCAAAAGAGAGATTGAAAGGCGAAAAAGCAATAGGAACAACTGGAAAAGGCATAGGGCCAACTTATGCTGATAAAATAAGCAGAACAGGACATAGAGTTGGAGAACTTTTAGAACCAGAAAGACTTTGTGAGTCTTTGATGAGTGATTTTGAGGCAAATAAGACAATTTTTGAGGCACTTGGCGTTAAAATTCCAAATGAGCAAGAGCTTTTGGCTGATCTAAAACGCTACAAGGAAGCATTAGAACCGTATATAGCAAATACTACTCAAATTGTTTGGGAGGCTATAGACAAAAATAAAAAAGTGTTATTAGAAGGTGCGCAAGGCACTCTTTTAGATATAGATCATGGAACATATCCTTATGTAACTAGCTCAAATACTATAAGTGCTGGAGCTTGTACAGGACTTGGTCTAAATCCAAAAGAAATAGGCGATGTTGTAGGTGTTATTAAGGCATATAGCACACGAGTTGGTTTTGGACCTTTTCCAACAGAAGATAATACGAAATACGGCGATATGCTTTGTGAGATAGGTAAAGAGTTTGGAACTACCACGGGAAGAAAAAGACGTTGCGGTTGGTTTGATGCTGTTAGTGTAAAATATGCTTCAAGACTAGATGCCGTTGATAAATACGCGCTTATGAAACTTGATGTTTTGGATGGATTTGATACGATAAAAATATGCAAAGCTTATCAATACAAAGGCGAAACAATAGACTATGTTCCTACTGATTTAGAAAATGTTGCGCCTATATATGAAGAGATTCCTGGATGGGGTAAAACAGCTGGTATTACTAGATATGATGACCTACCAGAAAATGCAAAAAGATATATAGAAAGAATAGAAGAGCTTACGGGTGTTAAAATAGGACTTATATCAACAAGCCCTGAAAGAAGCGATACTATTATCAAATGACAAATAAATTTAGCTCTATAGTGCGTGTAAAAAAACAGATTTTAGATAAAGTTGAGGCGAAATTGGCAAAAGCTAGAAATAATGTGCGTACTTGTGAGCTAAATATTCAAACAGCGAAAGATAGACTTTCGCAAACCTTGCTTCCAAAAACTGGAAATATAAGTGAATTGAGACAAGAGCTTCACTTAATAAATATAATGAAAAATGATATTTTGTTGTTGAATGAAAAGTTAAATATAGCCCAAAAAGAGGTTATGCACTTTACTCATCAATATAAAAATGCTAATTTAGAATATGAGAAAATGAAATACTTAGAACAAGAAGAATTTAAAAAAGAAATCAAAAAGATAAAGCAAAAAGAGATGATGGAATTAGATGAATTTGCTACAATAAAATTTAGTTCTCAAAGGACTGATATATGAAAAATATATTTTATATTTTTATATTTTTATGTAGTTTTGTATATGCTGATGATGCATCTGTTGATTGCAATCAAATTTTTGAAGCAAGAAAAGGCGAGATATTAAAAGAGCTTGATAGGATTGATGAGCAAAGACAAGCTTTAGAGGCATTTAGAGCTAGTGTTAAGTCTTTGTATGATGAAAAAATATCAAATTTAAACAAAAAAGAATTAGATATAAACTCTACTTTAAAAACGATAGAAAATAAAAAAAAAGAAATAGACACTCTAATAGAAAAAAATAATAAAATTTTACAAGAATTAAAAAATATGACAACTGATAAAGTTAGTGCTTCATATGCAAAGATGAAAGATCAGGCGGCAGCAGATATTCTTTCTGATATGAGTGTAGCGCAAGCTGCTAGTATCATGTATGCCCTTGAGCCTAAAAAAATATCTGCCATAATGGCTAAAATGCAACCAAATGTTGCCTCTGATATAACTATAATGCTTACTAAAGGACCACCGTTTAAAGACATTAAAAAACAAGATGAGAAACAAGCCCCGGAAGGAAATATTTTAGATTTTTAGTTTATTTGGTTTTTTTATTTTTATATAAAGATCTAGTATTTCATCTTTTTATTAGAAAACTATTTTTGTTTGCTATCATGTAAGCAAAACTTTTATAATTGTTTCTGCTGCCTCGAGACCATTTTGTTTCATTGTTGCACCTGTTTTGCAATATCAACTATAGCGTTGCTAAAACCAACTAGTGGTGCTAGCTCTATAGAATCCATATAGTTTAATTACTTTTAATGCTATGGTTTTTTATTAAATAAACTTTGGCTAATTTGGCATTTTGGTAGCTATCTTTAATTGCGGTTGTGTATAGTCTAGCTTAAGACCTTTTTTACTCCAATGCAAATATCGCATTTTCGTATAATATAGCCTTACTATGTCAACTTTTTGCTCTTCTGATACATCAAAAGACCAATCACTCCTATATTGGTTGCGCCTTCTGCTACATATGTAGAGATGTCTTGATTTCTAGCCATTAAAAAAGTGAAATTATCTTTTTAAGATAAGTTTTCTATTTTAAAATGCAAAGTTGGAATTAAAATTTTTTTAAAAGATGATAGTGTGTCGTTGGCTATCGCCTTCTTTTTGATAAAGCTATTGTCAACATGCTAATACTTTTTCGTTTATAATTTTTTGCATAGATCTAAAAACAAGCATTCTATCATATATTGCATTTTTAAAAAATTTTGATAAAAATTGTCCATCACCACCAGTAAAATATACATTTTGTCCAAAAGCAACCTTTTCTAGTAGCGTTATTATGGGTTTTATTATTCCATAGCTTATAGCATCTGTTGTTCGCTGTGGAAAAGCATCTAGATCTATTTGTGAGTTTATTGGTATTTTGAGTCTAGGCGATATATTTTCATAAGCTTTTAACATATGAGCTATTCCTGGTAAAATATATCCACCTATATGTAGAGAGTTTAGCATGATATCAACAGTTATAGCACTTCCAGCATCCACAACAACACCATTTGTTATATTAGAACATGCTGCTATTCTATCTATTCCTAAACCTTGATATATTGTATCTATTTTATAGTAAGGCTCTAAATTTATAAAATATTTTTGTTCTTTAATTATTTTTTGTATTTGGTCATTTACACATATGTAATAAACTTTTTGATTTGGCTTGTATTCTTTAAATTTATCTATACCAATTTGTGATATTTTACCATCTTCACAAAAAGTAGCATTTGTATTGCCTATATCACATAAAATCATAGCATCTCCAGCTATTTGATTTTAATTCATGCAGGGTTTTAGAGCAAATATTTGATCTATAAAACAAAATTCGCTTTTTTATAGCTGTGTCGAATTTCTTTTCATACTTATCACAAATATCATCTAAAAAAATATAATTTTTTTTCATAAACCTAGATTTTGCTACACTTATGAAAACAATTGTATAAAAACCCTTCATATCAACACCAAAATAAGCACTAATAGTGCGAATTTTGGTAAATTCTGATAAATTAAGTTTTTGTAAGTTCCTTAAAAGTATTTTTTTATTTTCAAAAAGCTCAAAAACTTTTTCATTCATTATTCGAACTTCATATACTCTTTATCATGATATAAAATATCTTTTGCAACAAAAATTTTATCTTGTATTTCGCTATTTATTTTAATAATATTTTGATTTTTTAAGTTTAAATCAGTTTGGAAAATATATCCAGTTTTTTCCACTATATATAATTTGTTGTTTACAACGGTTGCATTTGAAAAAATAGCAAATTTAAAATAAGTATCTGCTAATTTTGTCAATGTTAGGTCGGTTTTTGTTACTGTTCCATCTTTTTCAAATATATAAATATCTTTTTCATTTCTTAATATATTTTTAATTTCTTTATTTAAAAAGACAGTTTGACTAGGTGTTATAACCATAATTTTCTTCGCGGTAGCTGCTATCATGTAATCATCTATAACATCTAGATATATTATATTATTAAAAAATGATTCAGAGCTTATTACTATGTCTTTTATAATTTGTCCATTTTTTTGTGTTACATAAATTTTTCCATCTAGCGAAGGATATATAATTATTGAGTTTAAAAATAGTGGTTGAGCAACTCTAGAATCAATTGCAAAAACATCTTCTGATTTGTATTCCATCATTGTTTTAGCTGAATATATGTCTATCAAATAAATACTATTTGCCGCACTTACGGCAGCTAAAAGATTGTTTTCTATTGCTGCAGAAACTATAGCTTCAGGGAATTTTTTTGAAAAGACATCGCTATTATCTTTCTTGTTTATAACTTTTAATTCGCCATATATATCACTTGCTATGACATTGTTATTGTCAACACCAAGAAGTTTAAAACCTTTTGGTAGCTTAATATTTTTATTAATTCCATCAATTGTTATGATTTCCCCATTTTCTAATGTGGCTCCTGAAATACTTGTATGTGTTATTTTTGAGTCTAAAGATGAGTCAAATTTAGCGTTCATATCTACTTTTTCTGGCTCAAAATATTGTCTTTTTGTGCTACATCCAGAGATTATTAAGACTATAGATATACTAGCTAATATTAATAATTTTTTCATTTTTTATATCCTTGATAATGTTGTAGGCTTTTTACTAAATTTGCTAAAGGTGAGTTTAGTGGAATTTTGGCAAATTCAGCATTAGCTTCTTTTATTTTATTTTGTTTTAGGTAGTTAAAAGCGTTCATTAGTATTGCATAATCAGAACCTATTTCTGAGTTGCTATCCCCAATTTGCATAGAAAAAATTTCTTTTAACATAGGATCTATTGGTTCATTTAATAATTTTTTTATTTCTGATTGGTTATTGTCTCTATATGCTTTAAATTTAAAAAGAGCATATAAAGATGGCTCTTTATCTTTTAATGTATTTAGTGCATTTTGGTTATTTGGATCCAAAATAAGTTCCGAGTATGCTTTATTTGCTGCTTCTATTCTATTTTGATTTATAAATTTATTTGTGTAAAAAGCAACAAGTACAATAACTGCAATTATGACTAAAGATATAAAAAACTTTTTGTATCTTTTAAAAAATCTTTCACCTTTAATTATATTTTCCAAAAAATGTTCTTCTGTGCTAATTTCTTGTTTAATTACTTTCAAGTCATCTTGTATGGCCAAAATAATTCCTTTTTTATAAATTTTAGAAGCTAATTGTAGCATAAATAATACAAAATAGGCACAAAATTAAAGCTTAATGTGTTATAATGCTAAAAATTTAAATTTAAAAGTTAGGATTATTTTGTGAATATAGATGATAAATTGCTTGATAAACTAGAAAAACTTTCCTCAATAAAAATAAAAGATGAAAAGAGAGAAGAGATAAAACAGCAACTTAGCGAAATAGTATCTTTTGTTGATATTTTAAATGAGCTTGATTTAAGTAAAGATAATGCAGTCGTAAGTATTACAAGTGGCGGAACACCTTTAAGAGAGGATAAAATTACCGCATCTTATGTTATAGATGATGTTTTAAAAAATTCCCCATCTAGAGAAGTGAATTTTTTTGTGGTTCCAAAAATAATAGAATAAAAATGGAAAAATTATGGATAATCTGGAAGTAAGAAGTAATATAAATACAGATATCGAAACTTTATTAAAAACAGTTGTCTTTAATAAAGCAAGTGATTTGCATCTTATAACTAACGCAGAACCTCAAATAAGAATAGATGGTGTTTTAAGGCCTTTGGAACTCGGTGTTTTACATGGTAAAGATATAGAAAATCTTTGTTATGCTCTTATAACAGATACTCAAAAAAGCGAACTTGAAACTAATAAAGAACTTGACTTTGCAATAGAGTTGCCAAATATAGGTCGTTTTAGGGGTAATTATTATTATACGAATAATGGTGAATTGGCAGCAGCTTTTCGTATCATTCCTTTAGATGTGCCATCTTTGGATCAATTAAAATCCCCTGCTGTTTTTAAAGAACTTATAAGAAGAGAAAAAGGTCTTATTCTTGTTACTGGACCAACAGGAAGCGGAAAATCAACAACTCTTGCGGCTATGTTAAATGAAATAAATTTAAGAGAGCGAAAGCATATAATTACCGTTGAGGATCCAGTTGAGTTTGTTCATGAAAATAAAAAATCTTTATTTTCATATAGAAATATAGGTACTGACACACAATCTTATGCAAGAGCCTTAAAATATGCATTGCGCCAAGATCCAGATATTATACTTGTTGGTGAGTTGAGAGACAGAGAGACTGTTTCAACTGCTATTACGGCTGCCGAAACTGGACACTTGGTTTTTGGAACACTGCATACAAACTCAGCAATACAGACTATAAATAGAATTGTTGATAGTTTCGATGGTAGCGAGCAAGTTCAGATTAGAAATATGCTCAGTATATCACTCGCCACTATTATATCTCAGAGTCTTATACCAAAAGTTGGTGGGGGCAGGGTGGCTGTTCATGAAATTTTCTTAAACAATGCTGCAACTTCGAATCTTATTCGTGAAAATAAGATCCACCAAGTTTATTCACAAATGCAATTAAACCAGCAACAAACTGGTATGCAGACACAAACACAGGCGTTGTTAAAAGCTTTAAAAAGTGGCTATATAACAAAGGAAAATGCTCTAAGGTATTCTACAAACCAAACAGAGCTTTCAAATTTAATTAATTCGGGAATATAATGCAAATAGTTGAATGGTTTGATATCGCGATAGTAGGAATTGTTTTAATACTAGGTATTAAGGGTCTGATAAACGGTCTTATAAGAGAAGTTTTTGGTCTTATTGGTCTTATTGGTGGTCTTGTTGTATCTAGCAGGTTTTCAAATTTAGCTGGCGATTTTATTGATAAAAATATTTATAAAATAAATAATCCATCAATGCTTGAATTTATAAGCTTTATTTGTTTGTGGATCTGTTTTTGGATACTTTGTATACTAATAGGTAAGTTTTTGGCAAAATTGGTTGGTGCCAGTGGTCTTGGTTTTATAGATAGATTTGGTGGATTTTTAGCTGGAAGTGGTAAAATTTTCCTAACTCTTGCTGCTGTTTTAGCAGTTATTTCAAATACTAACTTAAACTCCACAATAGCGCCATTTTTTAAAAATAGTAAGGTTTATCCAGTGCTTTTGCAGTCTGGAAAATGGATAATAAACATGGATGTTCAGGCTATTAAAAATGATGTTGCAAATATCGTAAACAGACCAGCTAAGGATGTCAAAATTGATAATTTAATCAATCTATCAACAGAAGAAATAACAAAGGATAACAACATTAGTAATGAAAAATTACTAATAGAAATGGGAGATATAAATACTACCCAAGGAGAGCAAAAATGATAGAAAATTTAGAATATGATGCAATACTTGAGAAGTTTAAAAAAATTCTTCGTGATAATGGTCTAAAATACACAAAGCAAAGAGAGGTTTTAATAAAAACTCTTTATAATAGCGATGAGCATTTTACTCCGGAAAAATTATATATAGCAATAAAAGAAGAGTATCCTGAGCTTAACGTTGGAATAGCGACAGTTTATAGAACATTAAATTTATTAGAAGAATCAGACATGGTTACCTCCATAAGTTTTGGTTCTCAGGGTAAAAAATTTGAACTCGCAACTAAACCACATCATGATCATTTGATTTGTAAAAAATGTGGTCTTATAGTTGAGTTTGAAGATTCTATAATTGAAAAAAGACAAACGGCCATTGCTAAAGAAAATGGCTTTAGGCTAACTGGACACATGATGCAATTATATGGTGTGTGTGAAAAGTGCTCAAAAAATAATATAAAAGGTAAATAATAGTGATTTCTTATAACCAACTTGAAACTCAAAGACTTAAAACAGCAAATGAATTAAAAGAAAAAGGTATAAATCCTTATCCGCATTTTATTAGAAAAGATATGAGTGTAGCTAAGTTTAAATCAAAATTTAACTACATAACAGAGCTTGATGATAAAAAAGAAGATAGTATTTTGGTTTCTTTGGCTGGGCGTATAAAGCTTATGCGTATAGCGGGCAAGGCTGTTTTTGCAAATATAGAAGATGAAAGCGGAAGCATACAAATATATTTTAATAAAAACACTTTGGGAGATGATTGGTTTAATGAAGTTAAAAATAATATTGAAGTAGGCGATATTATAAGGGTTAGAGGATATGCTTTTGTTACTCAAAAAGGTGAGTTTTCATTGCATGTAAACGAGTTGCAATTAGCAACTAAAGCCATATCTCCGTTGCCAGAAAAATATCATGGACTTGTAGATATAGAAATAAGATATCGCCAAAGATATCTCGATATGATAATGAATCCAGATGTTAAAAAAGATTTTAAGACCCGTTCTATAGTGATTAGTACTATTAGAAAATTTATAGAAGAAAAGGGCTTTTTGGAAGTTGAAACTCCAATGATGCACCCTATAGCTGGTGGTGCAAATGCAAGACCTTTTGTTACATTCCATAATACATTAGGCGTTGATAGATTTTTAAGAATTGCACCAGAGTTATACTTAAAACGTTTAGTTGTTGGTGGTTTTGAAGCTGTTTATGAGATGAATAGATGTTTTAGAAACGAGGGTATGGATTTAACTCATAATCCCGAGTTTACAAGTATAGAGTTTTATTGGGCTTATCATACATATAGGGATTTGATGAATTTAACAGAAGAGCTATTTAGTACTCTTTTAGATGCGCTTGATATGGATAAGATTATTGAATTTGATGGTATGAAATTAGATTTTTCAAAACCATTTGCAAGAATAAATTATAAAAAAGCCATTGTTGAAATAGGCGGAATAGATCCTGAGATAGTTGAAGATAGAGAGAAAATTTTAGAAAAACTAAATGCCGATGGATTTTTGGCTAATGATAAATTAGATTTAGGACATCTTCAGGCAGAACTTTTTGATAACTATGTTGAAGAAAAATTAATCAATCCAACATTTATAGTTGATTTTCCTATATCAATAAGTCCGCTTTCAAGAAGAAGTGATGATAATCCAATGGTTGCTGAAAGATTTGAGCTTTTTATTGCAGGAAGAGAGCTTGCAAACGGATTTAACGAATTAAATGATCCTATTGATCAATATGAACGTTTTGCTGCTCAGATTGAAGGAAAAAAAGCAGGTGATGATGAAGCTCATGAAATGGATGAAGATTATGTTAGAGCCTTAAGTCATGGTATGCCTCCTACTGCAGGAGAGGGGCTTGGTATAGACAGACTTGTTATGCTGCTTACAAACAAAAAATCAATTAGAGATGTTATATTGTTCCCAGCGATGAGACCTTTAAAATCTGAAAATAAAAAAGGAGAATAGAGATGAGTGTTGAAAATTTTGATAAAGAGATTTTTGATTTAGCGCAAAAAGAGTTACAACGTCAAACACATCACCTTGAAATGATAGCAAGTGAAAATTTTACATATCCCGAGGTTATGGAAGTTATGGGCTCTATTCTTACAAACAAATATGCTGAAGGATACCCAAATAAGAGGTATTACGGCGGATGTGAATTTGTTGATCAAATTGAACAAATTGCTATAGATAGATGTAAGCAACTTTTTGGATGTGAGTTTGCAAATGTTCAACCAAATTCAGGTTCTCAAGCAAATCAGGGTGTTTATGGAGCTTTCTTGCAGTCCGGAGATAAAATTTTAGGTATGGACTTAAGTCACGGAGGACACCTTACTCATGGAGCAAAAGTTAGTAGTTCTGGTAAAATTTATGAGAGCTTTTTTTATGGTGTCGAATTAGATGGTCGTATAAACTACGATAAAGTTTTGGAGATCGCTAAAATAGTAAGACCAAAGCTTATAGTTTGTGGCGCTAGCGCTTATGCTAGAGAGATAGATTTTTCTAAATTTAGACAAATTGCTGATGAAGTAGGCGCATTTTTATTTGCTGATGTGGCACATATTGCCGGTCTTGTTGTTGCTGGTGAGCATAATCATCCTTTTCCTTATTGTGATGTTGTTAGTTCAACAACTCATAAGACATTGCGTGGCCCAAGAGGTGGTATCATTATGACAAATAATGAAGATTATGCAAAGAAAATAAACTCTAGTATTTTCCCAGGTATCCAAGGTGGTCCATTAATGCATGTTATTGCCGGTAAAGCAGTTGGGTTTAAACACAATCTAAGTCCTGAATGGAAAGAGTATGCAAAACAAGTAAAAGCTAATGCAAAAAAACTAGGCGAGGTTATGATTTCTAGAGGTTATGATTTGGTAAGTGGTGGAACTGATAATCACCTTATATTGTTAAGCTTTTTAAATAAAGAATTTAGTGGAAAAGATGCGGATATTGCTTTAGGAAATGCCGGTATAACTGTAAATAAAAACACAGTTCCGGGAGAGACAAGAAGTCCTTTTGTGACAAGTGGTGTTCGTATAGGTTCTCCAGCTTTAACAGCAAGGGGTATGAAAGAGCAAGAATTTGAGTTTATAGGAAATAAAATTGCTGATGTTTTAGATGATATAAACAACACTTCTTTACAAGAAAAGATTAAAGGTGAGCTTAAAGAACTTGCTAATAAATTTATTATATATGATAAAGCGATGTTTTGATGCAAAATATAGACATAACTCTTATAAAAATGATTACCAATCATTATTATATAAAAAGAGATAATATAGTAAATAAAATTGAGTATAAGGGTAAGACTTTTTTTGATAAATTTGAAAAAGTCGATGAGATGCTAAACTATAAAGTCATCAAAGATCATGATGATAAAAATATAATAGCAGCTCATTCACTTATCAATAACTTTGATAAAGTTGAAAATATAGTATTTGATTATAACGGTAGAACACCCGAACGTTTTTGGCATAGAGCCCAACTTTTGCTTAGAGAAGAGGGTTTTATAAACTTCACTGCTTATGAAAGCAAGACCGAAGGTCATTTACATCTTTATGTTCATAAAGGACATACTACATTTAATGAAGCTTGCCAACTTGCAAATATGTTAAGTATGAAGTTATCACAGCGATTGGCTAGAGAATGGAGAATGTTTCCAACAATGGAACTACCAAAAGAATTTAATATATTAGCATTGCCTTATAAGCTGTATCAAAAAGAGCGCGGGGCTAGCTGGTCAAAACATATGTAAAAAGGAATATTATGCAAAATAGTGACGAATTAAAAGATATACTTTTAGATAATGAGGATGATACCAAGAATTTAAAGCTTAAAAAAGTTTTAATATTAGTTGCTGCTTTGAGTATACTTTTTTTAATAGTTATAGCTACAATGAAAATTATAAATTCCAATGATAATAATGTTTCTTCTGATAATGAGCTGGATTCTAGATTAGCTTTGCCTCCTATTCCTGATGAAAAACCTGAACAAAATTTAATTTCTTCTGTAAATAACTCGGGTAACAATGAGCAATTATTTGAACAAGTGCCAATATTGCCAGAAAATAAATCGCAAGATGATTTTGAAGATATGGTAAAAAGATTGAAAGAAAAAGAAAATGTTAAGCAAGAAGTAGCACCAAAAGAAGCAACTAAAGAACAAGAAACTAACAAAGTAATAAAAGAAGTTCAAGAACAATTACCTGAAACAGTAAAACAACCAGAGAAAGAAATAGCAAAAAAAGAAGTAAAAGATAAAAAAACAAATAAACAATCTACTGCTAAAAAACCTGTTGTAGAAAAAGTCATAAAAGAAACTAGAGCTTCTTTAAATAAAGAGACAAAAGATGTAAAAAAGGCTCAAAATAATGTTTCCAAAGAAAGCAAAATAACGGCAGGTGCCTATATTCAGGTTTCAGCAACTTCAAAAGTAGAGCCAGATAAAAAAGAATTAAATAATATCTTAATTAAGGGATATGAATATAAGACTCTAAGAGTTGGAAGTACTACAAAAGTGTTAATAGGTCCTTTTGATAGTTCTAAACTAAAAACTGAGTTAGAAAAAATTAGAAAAACTATAAATAAAGGCGCATTTGTTTATAGAGTAAAATAAAATGAAATTATTTGCTGTTATTGGTAATCCAATAACACACTCCATATCGCCTATTTTGCACAATAAGGCGATGTTGGATTTAGGATTAGAGTGTTCATACTCTAGGTTTGAATTATCTAACGGTAGCGATATTATTTCTAAATTTAAAGCACTCTCTTTATCTGGTGCAAATGTTACAGTTCCATATAAAGAGTTTGCTCTAAATTTAAGCGATAAAGTTTGCGATACAGCAAAAGCAATAGGTTCCGCAAATACACTTGTTTTAAAAAATCAAAAAATATATGCATACAATACAGATGCTGATGGTTTTTTAAAGTCGATAAAAGATTTTAAAGGCATAAAAAAAGCATTAGTAATAGGTGCTGGTGGGACAGCAAAAGCCATATCTTATATACTTAATAAAAATGATATAGAAGTTTGTATTTTAAATAGGAGTAAGCATAGATTTTCTGATTTTATAAATTTTAGATGTTATGATTGGACAGATTTTAAATCAGAGCAATTTGATATAGTTGTAAATACAACATCTGCTGGTTTAAAAGATGATAGTTTATGTACACCTATAGAATTGTTAGAACAAGTTTTATGTGATAGTCAATTTGCATTTGATGTCATATATGGTAAAAAAACACCTTTTTTAAAACTCGCAGACAAATACAATCTTACATATAAAGATGGCAAGGATATGCTATTGTTTCAAGCTGTATTAGCTTTTAATTTGTTCTTCGATAATGCTTTTGATGAAGAAAAAATAGAAAAATCAATGAGAGAAGTTTTAAATCTTAAATTATAAAATACTATTTGAGATTTTTTGAAATATAGATTATATTTTTTATAAGTAAAGTTTCCTAATAACCAAATCCAAGCTAGTAACTAATATAAATTCTTTGATATATTTTTCTTTGTATATAGTTTTGTAGGCTGTAATAAGTAATTATATAATCAAATACTGAAGTTCTAAAACAATGTAAGACAAGCTTTGAAAGATATGGAAATTTGTTTCATAAATTAGCTTAGTAAAACATTTATAAACTTGGCCTAAAAGTAAAAAACTAACGCAAGCCAAACTAGAAAGCTCTACTCTGATACATAATCACCTCAAGCTCATTAAAATAAGTGTTAAACAAATTTGAAGCTTTTTGGATAAAAAATCATATAGTTTTAATGTTTTAAATCTTAATGCTAGAGTAGTAAAATATAAATTCAATAAAGATTTTTTAATTTATAAGATGTTGTGTGTAGAATACGACCGATTTTGTTCGGTCGTATCGTGGTAAATTATAGAGCAGCGAAAACTGCTTCGTAATCAGGTTCTTCTGTTACTTCAGGAACTATTTGGGTATATGCTACTTTACCATCCTTAAGAACAAAAATAGCACGAGCAAGCAAACCTTTAAGAACAGAATCTTCAATAAGAACACCATAGGCTTTACCAAACTCAGCACCTCTAAAGTCACTACCTACTTGTACATTTTCTATGCCTTCTGTGGTGCAGAAACGACCCATAGCAAACGGTAAGTCCATGCTTACAACAACAACCTCTACACCAGTCTTGCTTGCAGCTTTTTCATTAAATTTGCGAGCTTCTGAAGCACATACAGGAGTATCTAGCGAAGGCACTACTACAACTACTTGAGTTTTGCCAGCCTCGCCGATTTTAATAGCGTTAAGATCTTTTCCTACTACTTCTACTGCTGGTGCTTTGTCACCTACTTTAATTTGTGTTCCGAATAATTTTACTGGGTTTCCTTGAAATTTTGTCATTTTCTCTCCTCTTTTTATTAAAATGATTTTAATTTTACCTAAATAAACTTTAAAATATTAAATTTATTTTGCTTTGCTATTTGGTAATACTGCCGCTGTTTTTGTCATCAAGTCATGCAAATTTAATCTATCTTTTCTAAAAAAACAAAGCAATAAACCAACTATGCTACATCCAGCAAATACAAAACATATGTATCTAAAAACTGCTTGAAAAAATGTTATCTTTTTCCCACTTTTTAAACTTATTAGATATATTTGTTGTGACTTATAACCAGGTGTTTGTGCTAATTTTGCAAAAAATATAGATAGTACAATACAAAACATTGCATTGCAAGCAAAGATTGCTATTTGAGAGTTTTGAAAGTCTTCTTTTCCATCTAGTATTATGTATGTTGTGATATATAAAATAGGCATAAGAATCATAAACGTATCAACAATGAAAGCTTTGATTCTTAGGCTAATAGGAGCAATTTTTGCTTTGGCTTTTTGTGCCAAATTAGTTGTTACCTCTACTTCCAGGCTTTATGGCTTTTGTGCCATTTTTACAAAGGGGACAATTTTCTTCATCGTAAATTTCAAACTCAAAATTACCAAGTGCAAATAGTGGCTTATTAAATGGTAGTTTGCATTCCGGTTTTGACTTCGTATCTAAATTTGTTAATTTACAAAATCCTCTATTTGCTAAAGCTGCAAAACCAACAACAACTCCGCCAAGTTCTTCAATAATTTTTGCACTTTCTAAGGCAGAACCACCAGTCGTAATAATGTCTTCGCAAATTATAAATTTTTCTCCATTTAAAACTTCAAATCCACGCCTTAAAGACATTTTACCTTCTACTCTTTCGGTAAAAATAAACCTTTTCTTGCTAGCTCTTGCTAGTTCATATCCGGCAAGCAAACCACCAAGTGCTGGCGAACAAACACTATCAAATTCAACACCTGAATTATTTATAATGCTAGCCAATTCATCCGCTAAGCTTCCAGCTAAAGATGGATTTTCAAGAACTTTTGCACTTTGCAGATAAAACTCAGAGTGCTTTCCACTACTAAGCAAGAAATGACCCTGTAAATATGCCCCGCACTCTTTGTAAATTTTTTCTATATTCACAGTTATTATACCTTTAAAAGTTCTGCTTCTTTTTCTTTGACTATAGCATCAATTTTGGAGTTATAATCATCAGTAATTTTTTGAATTTCATCTTGAGCTTTTTTTATCTCATCTTCGCTTACTGCTTTTTCTTTTTCAAGTTTTTTAACTTCATCGTTTGCATCTTTTCTTACATTTCTGATGCTTACTTTTGCTTTTTCTCCCATTGCTTTAGCTTGTTTTGCATTCTCTTTTCTTTGTTCCATAGTCATAGGCGGGAAAAATAATTTAACACTATCACCATCACTATTTGGGTTTACACCAATATTTGCAGCTTGGATAGCTGTAGATATTTCTTTAATCATTGTTTTTTCCCAAGGAGTGATAGTTATCGTAGATGCATCTGTCGCTATAACCGTAGCAACTTGATTTAATGCTGTTGGTGTTCCATAATAATCAACATAAACATGATCTAATATATTTATATTAACTTTTCCAGTTCTTAATGTCGTAAAATCTCTTTTTAAAGCAACTAATGCTTTGTCGTTATTTTCCTTTTGATTTTTATAAATATCATTTATCATAGTTTATTCCTTTTTTATTTTTCAGGCGCTGCTGGTGCAGAAGTTTCTTTTTGTTCAGCTGCTTTAGGGATATTTAATGTTTTTGTATCTATATTGTCAAATAAAGATTTTTTCATCTCTTTGTTGTAAGAATATCCAAGAGTTAATGTGTTTAGTATAAACAAAACCGCAGCTATAAATGTAAATTTCGCTAAAAATCCAGCAGGACCTTTTGCCCCAAACAAACTTTCATTGCTACCGCTGTATGCACCTAAGCCTATTGAAGAGCTTTTTTGTAGTAAAACTGCTATTGTTATAATTACAGCTAATACAAATTGTAAAATTAAAAATAAAGAACTCACTTAATTTTCCTTTTTAAACTATATTTTTAGATATTATACAAAAAAAATTTGAATTTATATTAAAATGTATTTTGATAAAAGCATAAAAAGATATCTTGTTATACTTTATTTTAAATATTAGCTACCTGTTTAATTTTATGAGTTAATACTTAAGAACCAAATCCAACTTTTTTATCTTCACCAAAAGCAGAGTTTAACTCTCTTTCTATTGTGCTTTTAAAATCATCAAATAAAAATATTGGCTCATCTTTTACTGCTACTTTCAATGCTGTATTTTTCATAATAAGAACTATTTGAGCACCGCTTAAATTGTATTTAGCAAGGTTTTTTATATCAAAATTATCTTCAAAGTCAGCATTTTGTGGTAAAACCTTACGCCATATAGCAAGCCTAGAATCAAAATCAGGCTTTTTAAACTCAATCTTATAATCAAATCTTCTAGAAAAAGCACTATCAAGAGTTTGTAAAAAATTTGTTGTCGCTATAAGCACGCCATTAAATCTTTCAATTTGCTCTAAAAATATATTTTGCATTTGATTATGCATTTTTTCAGCACCACTAGAACTTTCTATTCTAGTGCTTAAAAACTGATCAGCTTCGTTTAAAAGTAGTACTGGCTCTGTTTTTGTTTTTTTACAAATTTCATTATATGAATCAAAGATCTTTCTTACATTTTGTTCACTCTCGCCAACATATTTGCTTAAAATTTTAGAACAATCAAAGCTAAGTACCTGCTTTTTAAGACTCTTAGCAAGACTAACAGCACTCATTGTCTTACCAGTCCCAGCTTCACCATAAAAAATGATTTTTGCATCTATGCTTTTTCTATTTTTTATACCCCAGCTATTTAATCTATTAAGAACCTTTTTATCAACTTGTTTTAGTATTGTATCCAAAAGCTCTTTTGTCTTTTCGTTTAAAACCACATCGTTTATATTTGTTGTTGGTTCTATAAGCTCAAATATCTGATAATCTTTGATTATGCTATCAACTTTTATTTTTTTCTCTTTTTTTGAGTTTTTGGGGTGCATAATACTTTGAAGCACATCTTCATTTATAAAAAAATTCTTGCTTATAGTAGAATATGAGTTTAAAATTTCATCGTATTCAATAAGTCCACTATCGAGCAATTTTGAGTTATCATCTAAAAGTGATCGATTTTTTACGCATTCAAACTCATCTTCGCTAACTAATGATATTAGATTGTCTACTTCTCTTTGATTTTCAAAATCATTGCTATACTCTTGCCTTAAAAGAGTTAGAAAAACAAGTTCTTCTTTTTCATTTAAAGTATTGTCTTTAAAAATTTGTTCTGTAACGATATCTATTTTGCTTAATTCAATTCTTTGTTTTATATAATCTTCTAGTTTTGATATCTGATTATTTATCTTTAACCTTACTTCACTTTTTGCCGATAGCAGTGATTTTTTTTCATATAATTCAATTCTTAGAAATTGATCTTTTAGGTATTGTAAATTTTCATCATAAGCCACAGCATTTGGTAACTCAAGATTCAAATCGCCATCTTCTAGTATTTTTAAAAAGTTTAAAGATAGAGAAACTTCGCAATTTAAAAGAGGTAGTAAAGATTGGCTCATCTTTTGTTCTGTTCTGAAAACACCAAAATTTTGAACAATCCAACCATTTTCTATAAGAGACTTTATGTCTTTAAGATGTTCAATGTGGTTAAAATTTTCTATTGTAAAAACAGAGCTTAAAATATCAAAAACAGACAATGAAAAAACCCCATCAACATAGCTTTTACTCAAGTGTCTTAATATTTTTGTTTGATCTTCACTTGTATTTAATATTTTTGAAATTCCAATATCTTTTTCATTGGAATTTAAAAAATCAATCAAATATTGCACTAAATTTTATCCTTTAATTGCTCTTTTAAAACTCGTTTTAAAACCTTTCCTGTTGCATTTCTAGGAAGTTCCTCTGAAAAATAAATATTTTTAGGAATTTTAAAATTAGCAAGATATTTTTTAAGATATTTTTTAAGATATTTCTCGTCAATATTCATACCTTCTTTTAACTGGACAAAAGCAACAACTTCCTCATCAGCATGTTCATCGCTAACGCCTATAACAGCAGCAGCCTCAACCTCTTCAAGCTGATAAATAACCTCTTCAATTTCTCTTGGGTATATATTTATTCCCTTTGATATAATAAGGTCTTTTTTCCTATCAACTATATATATAAAACCATCTTCATCAATCTTGCCAAGATCGCCAGTTCTTAGCCATCCGTTTATTATGACATCACTATTATCCATACCATAATAGCCCTTCATAACACAATCACCTTTTACTATTATCTCACCAACTTGACCAATTGGAATCTCTACCATCTCATCATTAACTATCTTAACCTTATAGCCATCAAGCGGAATTCCAACACTAAGTGGTTTTTGTTTTTCATATAAATTTGATGCAACAACAGGAGAGCATTCGCTAAGACCATAGCCCTCCACAAGACTTGCTCTTGGAAATTTAGCACTAAAATCATCAATAGTTTGTTTTGCTAAAGGTGCGGCACCACACACAAAAAGACGAACATTGTTAAACCATTTAAAATACCATGGAATTTTAGCCTTTCCTATAGCCGTATAAATTGCCGGAACACCTAAAAATATAGTTGCTCTTTTTAATAATGTTTGTTTTAAAACATTTGAAAATGGAAAAACAGATTTTACAAGGATGATGGATGAACCATAACATAAAGGAAGTATAACCATTAATGTTAAAGTAAAACTATGAAACATAGGTAAAAATACAACAAATCTATCTTTTTTAGATGCCTTAAAACGTTCGCTTGTTTTAACTACGTTTGAAAAAATATTTTTGTATGTGATCATAGCGCCTTTTGGTTTTCCAGTTGTACCTGATGTGTATATAATATGACACAAATCATCAAGTATAGGTTTTTTGACAAAATCTATTTCTTTAGGAAAAGTGTAAAGCTCTTCAAAGCAAATATGCTTTATAGTCTCATCAGTTTCATTTTCAAGATACAAACTTTCAGTATCTTCATTGCAAGATTGTGTATACAAAAGATCAGTTTTTGTAAATGTTTTTGGAACTCCACCCGCCCATATAAAATTACTTATAGACATATCATCTACTTTTTGCAGTTCTTTTTGAAAAGAGGTGGATAAGAATAGTGCTTTAGCTTCACAATCTTTAAGGATATATTTTATTTCATCTGATTTTAAAAATGTATTTAATGGAACCGCAACTGCTCCGATAGCAGTAATAGCATAATAGCTAATTATAAACTCTTGCGAGTTAGTAATTAAAATTCCAACCTTATCTCCATGTCTAATACCTGCATTTTCAAGATAAGCACCTACCTTATCTATCTTATTTTTAAGCTCTTTATAGCTTATTTTTTTATTGTCTTCAAATATAGCAACAGATTTTGGATTAGCTTTAACTATTACCTCTAAATTTTCATATAGATTTTGATATTTATAGATCATGTAGGTTACCTAGAATTTATATTTAATGCCGCTATTTATTATCCATATAGCAGCTTTTGATATTTCGCCATCCTGATTAAAAGGCATTGGCATACCGTTGTCTAACTTTGCCATTTTTATACTCGAATCATTTTTCTTTCTATCTTGGTAAAGTCCGCCTAATGATAACTCTAAATTATCATTGATTTTATAATTTAGACCCAAAGAATAAGCCAAAGAAGTAGTGTCTGGTAGTTCAAGACTTACACTCTGCTTGTTCTTGGCTGCTTTTTGATCATAGACAAAACCAGCCATCAGTCTTAATCTGTCAGTCGCATCATGAGCTACGCCAAAACGATATGTATTTGTATCTCTATAATCTCTTATAACTTTATTGTCAAACGCTAATTGAAAAAAACCTTCTGCTAATTTATTTTGTATAGGGTTTCTTCCAGGATATTCAAAATCATACCCCGTAAATTTAGACCAATATGTTCTTTCATATGAAAACATCAAGGTTGTATCTTGTATCTTATAAGATGTTGCTAATGCCAGTTGAGCTGGAAGAGGTATATTTACTTCAACTTTTCCATTATAGTTTATACCAAGTTTTTTTACGTTTATTTTAGAATTACCTTTTATGTCTAAATCTATCTTAGAACGATATGTTGCAGCCAAAGACCAATTAGGTGTTGGTTTGTATGTCAGGGCGAGATTGTATCCAAAATCCACTCCATCACCATGTAAAGCACGATCGCCTAATCCATATAATTCATTTGCTAGCATTCCTTTTGTATAAGCAACTCTAAGACCAGTAGCAACCGCAAAATTATCACTAACCCTATAAGCAACACTAGGATTTAATTCAACAACTTTTAGTTTAAATCTTTTTGCTGTAAAGGCAGTATCCGGGTCATCCCATGATATTCCAACACCAGCAGGGACAGCCAAACTCATACCAAAACGAAAATTTTCATAATATTCTGGTGAGACAGAATGCATAGTGCTTGCAAGCGAATCAAACTTATTAGATTTGTAACTTTTTGAATTATTTGAATTAAATTTCACTGAATTTATATGAAACCATGCCAAATTAGCCTCAAAATAGTGCCTATTTTCTGGCAAAAACATCATATTAGCAGGGTTATAGTATGCCGCATCTGCACCAAAACTAGTAGCAATATTGCTTGATAGAAGCGATACGGCATCTGAACTTTGTTCGGGCACCTTATATCCAGCTGCATTTAGTAAAGAAGCAAAAGCAACAGTGCCAAAAACAACTTTTTTAAACATCATTTCTCCTCGTAAAATTTCTTAATATTTCAATTTCTTTATCCCATATACTATCATCTATTGTTTCAAGTATCAAAGGAATATCATCTATTTTTTCATCATTCATAATATTTTTAAAGGCATTTAAACCCAAAAATCCTTTGCCAAGACTTTCGTGTCTATCTTTTCTTGAATTAATATCAAATTTAGAATCATTAATATGCATTGCGGATAAAAACTCATATCCTATAATATCATCGAATTCTTTCATTGTTTTATTGTATGATTTTTCATCTCTTATATCATAACCAGCCGCAAAAAGATGACATGTGTCTATACACACACCTATTCTAGTTTTATCAATAACATTTTCTATCAAATAGGCAAGATGTTCAAATTTATAGCCTAAATTTGACCCTTGTCCTGCTGTATTTTCTATAACAAGCTTAACATCTCTAGTCTCTTGTAGGGCTAAATTTAAACATTTTACAATATTATCTAAACACTCTTTTTCACTTATCTCTTTTAGATGAGACCCTGGATGAAAATTTAAAAGTTTTAATCCAAGCAGATGAACTCTTTTTATCTCATCCAAAAAAGCATTAAAAGATTTTTCTCTTTTTTCATCATCAAAATGACCTAAATTTATAAGATAGCTATCATGAGGGAGTATATGTTCTGGCTTAATATTTGCTTTTTCACAATTTTGTTTAAAAGTCACAATGCTTTTTTCTGATAAATCAGCCGCAGTCCATTGCCTTTGATTTTTAACAAAAAGTGCAAAAGCATCAGCTCCTATTTTTGCTGCATTAAGTGGTGCATTCTCAACTCCACCGCTAGCACTAACATGAGCACCTATATATTTCATTTATTCTCTCTTAATATTATTTTTATCTTGTTTTTGGTGTCTATAAATTTAACATTATTAGCGCAAACCTCGTATTGTATTAAATTGTTATTTATATTTTGGTTAAAGCCACATTCTGTCTTTTGTAAATTTTTTCTATTATAAATTGGTTTTTGCAATAAAATATCTTCAAATATATCATCATAGTAAGAATTTAAAAAAAATCTTTTATTAAATTCTATTTTTTCAAAACATGCACTATTTATGCATATTTTATTATAAACTTTTATATTGGCTATATTTAATGCGGTGTTGTATATTTGCAAATTTAAGCCTTTTTTATGTTTATGCAAAAATACAATGTCATTTATCTTTATCATGGGGGAAACTAAAGTAAGATTAAAAACCTGTGAGCTTGTAGGTGTTGGTCTAAATGAACACCCGTAAAAAAAAACAATAGCAAAAAATAAGATAAAATGTTTCAATATAAAACCTTAATTAATATTATTTGTTCCATATAATACAATAAAAAATATATTATCGCAAATATTTTTAATAAAATTTAATATTTTAAGTTATTTTTAAGTGTTCTTGTAATATAATCCCAATTCAACTTCAGAAGAAGTGGCCCATTCGTCTAGCGGTTAGGACATCGCCCTTTCACGGCGGTAACACGAGTTCGAGTCTCGTATGGGTCACCACTTATTTTTTAAATATCTCTTTTTATTTTCTTATTTTTTAAAAGTTATTGTTTTAATATATTTTTGGATTTTGTAAATTTAAATAATAATGTTAGCTATAATTGAAAATTATTTTTTTATGATTTGATCATATAAGATAAAGCCTAGCCGAAGCTAGGCATAGAATTAACCGTGGATTTTTTGAGTGTAGTGTTGTACTGAACCTAAACCTTCTTTTTTAGCCCACTCATAAGCTTCTGAGACAAATTCCCAGTTTATATTTTCAAAGAATGTTTCTAGATATTTTGGACGAGCATTAAAGTTATCTATATAATAAGCATGTTCCCAAACATCAACAACCAAAACAGGAACTTTTTCATCATTTACAGGAGTTGCTGCATTTGATGTTTGAACGATTTCTAATTTAGAAGTTTTTGGATCAAACACAAGCCAAGCCCAACCAGAACCAAAAAGTGTAGTAGCTGCTTTTACAAAGTCTTCCTTAAAGTTAGGGAATTCTGCTTGCAAAGCTGTTTTAAACTCATCACTCATTTCACTTTTTTTAGCTATACAATCCCAATAAAAATCATGATTATAAACTTGTGCAACATTGTTATAAAGGCCACCTTTTGCACCAACCAAGATCTCATAAAAAGATGAATTTGCAAATTCTGTATCTTTTATAAGATTATTTAGATTAGCTACATATGTAGCATGGTGCTTACCGTGATGGTATTCACAGGTTTTTTCACTAACAACAAGATTTGATTTTGAATCAAATGGTAAATCTCTTAATTTAAACATATTTTTTCCTTTTTAATAAAAATTATATTTAAGATTATAATATATTTTTATTAAACCATCTATTAATATTTTATAAAATAGTCTATTTGAAATCATGCAGTATCTTATTTTTACCGGTTTTTTTGCCCTTGTACATCAAATCATCAGCTTTTTTAATCATAGTCTCTATATCAAATTCTTCATCTTTATCATGATAAACAGCACCAAATGTCATCGTTGTTTTTATCTCATAATCACCATGCTTTACGAATGTGGTATTTAGAATATTTTTAGCTCGTTTTATGACATTTAAAGCACTGTTTTTATCTATGTCTAGCATAATTATCAAAAACTCTTCGCCTCCCCATCTACACAAAAAATCATCTTCTCTTAATATATTTTTTAATAAACTAGAAATATGAACTAATATAGAATCACCAACATTGTGTCCATAAAAATCATTTGCTTTTTTAAAATCATCTATATCAGATAAAACCAATATAAATTGTTTATCTTTACTCAAATACTCTTTTATAAAACCTTGTAAAGAATGTCTATTTGATAGTTTTGTTAGTGGATCTTGGTTTGAAATATTTTTTATATTCTCTTTTTCTCTTTGCGCATTTAGATATGCTACTTGATTTGAAATTTCAAGCATATATGATAATACCATTGCTAAAAATGACATAATAATAAAATTATAGATAAAGCAAAAGTCTTTCCAAAATGTATTTTTTGCTGCGATATCATAAAATTTAAGACAACATATGATAAATAAAACAAATTGAACAAATGTTAAAAAATATGTAACTTTTTTATAACTAGTTTCAACAAAAAATATTGTGATTATAAAAGTTATAAAAATCATCTCAAATCCGTATCCCCAGCCAAGAACCATTATGCAAATTAAAGCATGTATTATTATCTCAAATTGAAATAATGTAAGTAATATTTTTGAATTATTTGGAGAGTTGGTGTAAGCTGCTTGTATAAACAAGTATATAATAATAGAAAATGAATTTACTGTAACTAATATATATTGTTCCATTATTAAAAATATAAGAAAATATGAAGCATGGATAGCAAAAGCTAAAATATTTGTTATTCTCAAAATGTATTCTATTTTGCTATATAAATCTTTGGTTAAAGTAAATGAACTACTCATTTTATTATCTTCATTTTAACTTTATCTTTGCCGTCTCTTTTTCCTTTATATAGTAGTTCATCTGCTTTTTTAATATTGTCTTCAAAGCTATTAGAGGTTGAATTTAAATTAACAACCATTCCAAATGTCATGGTTATGGGATTATTATTTGGTAATTTGATTAGGCTAATATTTTTTAAAAGCCTATCTGAAAGATCATATATAAACTCTACATTAACATCATTTAATACTATCAAAAATTCTTCGCCTCCCCATCTACACACTAAATCATTTTTTCTAAATGTATTCTTAAGAGCACTAGAGACATCTTTAATAACTTTATCTCCATAAATATGCCCAAAAGTATCGTTAATATGTTTAAAATCATCTATATCGCCAAGCAATAATACACTATTAGTTTTGATTCTATTTTGCTTTATAAATTCTTCATCTATTTCTACAAGTTTTTGCATGCTGCGCCTATTTAAAATTCCAGTCAATTGGTCATATTGTGAAATTTTTTCTAATTCAAGCTGCTCTTTGATCAAACTTTTGTAATCTTGAGATGTTATAATGCTGGCAAATAAATACATTCTAAAAACAATAAAAAAAGTTATGGTAAAACAAGTTATATACATAATTTGATATGTTGTAGCATCGATATTTGGATTTATTTTGTCTTTTGTAAAAAAATACAAAGAAACTATAAAAATGGTTTCAAAAGCAGATAAAGAATATGTAAATATAAGATTATCAAAAGCACAAAAATAACTAATAAATATTAATCCAAAAACAAAATACCAAAAACCACTATTCCATCCAAATTTGTATGTAAAAATAGCAGACAGTATAAGTGTGTTAAGGTGAAACCATAGTGAAACTAAATTTTGAAATTTTTTGTTGTATTTGTATTTTATATAAAAAGAAAAAATTAGAACGATAAGAGAATATATAGATAGACCAAGGTCAAAAATCACAAGAAGAACAAAAGATATTATATGTCCTACAAGGAGTATATTTATTATAAATTTATAAATATACTCTACTGATTTGTATTTATTTTGACTTATTTTTCTATCTATAATTTTTTGACTAAGCATTTTTAATAGCTATCATAACTTTCTTCATCGTTTTCATCGTTGTATTCATAATCATCGTCATCATAACTATAACTATAACCCGTATCGATTTCCTCTTCATCGTAATTTTGTAAATCATCATACTCAAATTCTTCATCATAATCTTTTATCATTTTAAACTCCTATAAAAATATAAATTATTTGGTTAATTTTTTACTTCTGGTTGGTTTTGAAAATACAAACTCTGGCTAGGGAAAGCAAAATCTAGTCCATTGTTTGCAACTATATCCATTATCTTAAATATAACATCCTCTCTAACTTTCATATATTCCAATTTTCCAACCGCTTTTGTGTAACAAATTATAGCTATATCTATAGAACTACTATTTAGGGTATTTAGTGCTACATAAATATCACTTTTGCAACCAGCTAGCTCGTCTATACTAACTATATTTTTTCTAAATCTCAAATGACTATTTGAGCTTAAGGAACCTCCATTATCCTCTCTTGAAATATCTGGATGAACAGCGAGCATATCTTTTATATCAGCTATGCATTTTTTTAAACTATCAGGAGTTGAATCATAGGTAAGTCCTATGGTGATGTTTATAATACGACCTATTTTTCTGCGAGACCAATTTATAATAGGCTCATTTGTTAGTGTTGAATTTGGAACAGATATAAGAGCGTTATCAAAGCTTCTAATTGTGGTTTTTCTTAGTCCTATTTCAACAATAGTTCCTTCAATATTTCCACAAACTATAAAATCATCTTGAGAAAATGAATTGTCAAACAAAAGCATAACTGATGCAAAAAAGTTTGCTATTATATCTTTTGCAGCAAAAGCAACAGCCAAACCACCTATTCCCAAAGATGCTATTATGGCTGAGATGTCAAATCCTAAACGAGATAAAACTAAAAGCAAGGCTATAATTATAATTATAAAATTTACTATTTTTATAATTAAATTTACTACTTCTTTGCGACCACTTTTTTTTGCTATCTCGCTTATAACAAACATTCCATAACCATTTAAAGCTGTTATTACAAGCCAACATATAAGAACTGTGTAAAATATATTGAAAAAGTTTATGATATTTAAAGGCATTGGTAGAGGATAGTATCCGACACTAGCACAAATTTTTAAGGCATACGCTATAAGTATAGTCGCTATTGGTCTTTTGATGATTTTTAAAATTTGGTCCTTCATAGCATCAGAATGAACCCCTTTTGGTAAAAATAAGGTTAAAAACCAAAAAGTAAATTTAGACAGCAGTCTTGTAAGTGATACAAAAAAACCAAAAATAAAAACAATTAAAATTATTTTACCAAAATTTAAATATCTAATATGAATAGGTATCATATTATTTATATAATCAATCCCAGTATTTAGATTTAGCTCATTTAATGCAAAACTGGAACTTAAAAGCTCAACATTATTTTTAAGATACGACAATATCTCTTCAGCTGTTTGTTTTTGTATCTTTATGTCATGCAAGGCTTCGCTGTGCTGAACACCATATGCACTTGAATCAGTATATGAATTAACATTAAGCTCTATGATTGAATTTTCTAGCAAGTTTCTTATTTCTGATGATTTTGAACCACTTTTTAAAAGTTGCGCAACCTCAAAAATATTTTTAAAAAGTATCTCTTCAATCTCCACTTGTTTGAGTTCTATAAAATTCTTTGCATAACCATCACTACTTTTATTTTTACTATAAGTAAGCATATTTTTTTGAAGAACAACTTTTTTGTTCTCAAATTTATTTAAATCTTTTTTTGAAAATTCTGTTTTAAGTATATAATTTGGCAAATCGCTAATTATTTTATTTTTTTTCACATTAAGACTACTTAGACTGTTTGAATCGGTTGAATTTAAATCAAGCGTTAAAATATAAATCTGTGAATTTATCCTATTTAAATCATTAAATGCATTAATTATATCCGTTGATTTTATATCGGCGGCTTTTAAAAAAGAAAAAAACAGAGTAAAAACAACAAAAAATCTTAAAATTTTATACATATAAATCCTTATTTAGTACTTAGAAGCTCAAAACTTCCTTTTTTTAAATCATAACTAAAAATCTCTCCGGTTTCTATTATGTAATGCCAACCATAAATTTCTAGTTCACCTGCGTTATACTCATCTTCAACATTTGGGTATGTTAGTAAATTTTGTATAGAGTTTATAACATTTAATCTTTCTGTTAGCCAACCTCTTTTGGCTGGATCTTTCGTGCCAAATGCTATTACTTTATTTTTAATAGGCTGCATGATTTTTATCCAGCTTTTAAAATTTGGAGAGCTACTAAATTTTGAGTCATCCTCGTACAAAGCCTTGCATCCACCACAATTGGAGTGTCCACAAACAATAATTGTTTTAATATTTAATACAGACAAAGCATATTCTATAGCCGAAGTAGTTGCTAAAAACTCATCACTTACTCGATAAGCTGGGACTATATTGGCTATGTTTCTTATTGTAAATAAATCTCCTGGTAGGCTTTTTGTTATTAAATTTGGATCAACTCTAGAATCAGCGCAGGATACAAATAAAACTTTTGGATTTTGCGTGTTGCTTAAACTTTCAAAAAGATCCCTATGTTCCAAAAAACCTTCTTCCATAAAGTTAACGGCTCGCTCGAGCAATGATTCCATTATTTATCATCTCCATCGGTTTATAAATTTTAGGACAAATATTATATCAAAAAAATATTTATATTAGATATTAGTAAAAAATTAAACATTATTTAAGATATTTTTTAAATTTTATTTACCTATTTTTTGTTAAATTTATATAAGACAAAATTAAAAAATAAAGGAATAAACATGAGTCTATATGATAGAGATTGTGCTAGGTCTAACGAATACGAACAAAGTTATGCACAAAGTTCGCTTAGTACATTTATAAAGCAAACATATCAGTTATTTGCAGCTTCTTTACTGTCAGCAACAGCAGGCGCTTATACTGGTATATACTTTTTAGCGGCTACTTTGATACAAAATAAAATATTATTTTGGGGATTGGTTATAGTTGAGTTTGCTTTGTTGTTTGGTTTAATGGCAGCTAAGAGAAAAGCTGGGTTAAACACCATATTGCTATTTGCATTTACATTTATAAGCGGTCTTACGCTTACGCCTTTGCTTTATATGGTTTTAAATCTTCCGAGCGGAGCCAGCATAGTAGCGCAAGCATTTATGCTAACAACAGTAGCTTTTGGTGGACTAAGCATTTTTGCGATGAATACAAAAAGAGATTTTACGACAATGGGTAAAATGCTTTTCATAGCAGTTATAGTTCTTATAGTTGCAGGACTTATTAATATATTTTTAGGAAGCCCTATAATGCAGCTTGCTATATCTAGTATTGCAGCTATAGTTTTTAGTGCATTTATATTATATGATACACAAAATATTATCAAAGGTAACTACGAAACACCAGTTGAAGGTGCTGTCGCTTTATATTTAGATTTTTTAAATTTATTTACCTCTTTATTGCAAATTCTAGGAATACTTGGAAGAGATGAATAACGAAAATCTATACAGAGTTATAGATGCCAATCTAAATAGGCTAAGAGAAGGAATTAGGGTTGTTGAAGACATATGTAGATATGGGTTTAACAACCAGCCTATCTCACTTAGACTTAAACAGATAAGACACCAAACAAAAATAGACCAGACTGGGTATATAAATTTTAGAGATTCTTCAAACGATGTTCTTAAAACAAGCACAAAATCCGAACAAAAAAGAGAAAACTTGAATGAAATTTTGATCGCAAATTTAAAAAGAGCGCAGGAAAGTTCTAGGGTTTTAGAAGAGTGTTTTAAGATAATAGATACTGAAAAATCTGAGTTATTTAAAAAAATAAGATATGAAATTTATACGATAGAAAAAGATATTTTTATAAGTTAATTTAGAGGAAGCAAAATAAATAGCTTCCTCTTTTTTATTATGCAAGTTCAGATTTGATAGTTTCTATCCAAGCTAAAACTCTAGCTTCTGTTTTGTCACTTTCATTTTCAGCATCAAGAGCCAGACCTACAAATTTTCCATCTCTCACAGCTTCAGATTCATCAAAAGTATAATCATCTGTAGATACACCACCGACAACTTTTGCTCCAGCTTTTACAACTTCATCATAAAGTTTTCCCATACCACTGCAATAGTCATCAGAATAGCTTTCTGAATCACCTAGGCCAAAAAGCGCAACTGTTTTTCCGCTAAGAGATAGACCGCTGAAATCAAAAGCATCCCAATCATCTTGTAAATCGCCACTACCCCAAGTTGATGTAGCAAGGATTAATTTATCATATCCATTTATTTTATCAGCATCAGCATCGCTTACATTTACAACTTCGTTTTCAAGACCCAAATTTTCAGAAATAAAATTTGCAACCTCTTCAGTATTTCCCATGCTGCTTCCGTATATTATTCCTACCATTATTATATTCCTTTTTTAGTTTTTTTATTATCAATAGCATAAGGCACAAGTTTGATTTGGTTAAAATCACATTCACAATGCCTAACCTCTATGTGTTTCCTAAAATTATCATTTCTAGGCATAACTACATAAACCCTGTCAAATCCATATTCTTTGATAGCTTTAACTGCTGAGCTTATTTCACTTGATAAGCTTGATGTATCATCTAAACTAAAGTTTTTAAAACTCGTTAAAACACATAATAGTTTTTTGCTATCTTTGCATATACAGATTGAGTCATTTTGAAAAGAGACATCTTTATCAAAATTCTTGTAAGCAATTCTATCATAAACAAACTGAGAAAACATAAAATTTGCATCAAAACATAACTCAAAATGCGAATTTATATATAACATTTTAATCATTTTCGCAGCTTTATTTTTTGGTTGTTTTGTAATATATTTTATGTTGTCAAATTGTTTATTTTTATAATAAAATATTATTAAATTTGATACAGCGCAAAAAGTTTTGACTTTTGTTTTTTTGAGATTTGAATCAAATTCTAATAAGTCTTGTATCCTATGCTTAAAAGCATTTTTTATATTTTTATATTTTGAGTAGTGAAGTGGTAGCTTTAACTCTTGTTCGACACAAGAGTTATAAAGCTTTATAAATGTTTTTAGCCTTGAGACAGAATCAAGATTTGAAAAAATATCCGGAGTTATTTCTCCAATATCTGATAAGTATCCGAACTTCATTTAAAATTCCTTTTTGCATCCAAATTCCCTATCCAAACCAAAAACCTTACAATATTCGCAAAATACGCAACTAACACTTCTTTTTGCACAAACTATAGGAATATTTCTCTTTTTAGCTTGAGTTTTTATGGTTTTCATTGTATTGTGATTTAAAAAACTTGTAAGCATAACGACACATTTAGTATCCTGAGGAATAGGCTTTCTATTTACTCTATTCTCATTTCTTGCATCCCAATGCTCTATCTTTTGTGCGCCAAGGTCATGCAAAACAGCCTTTATCGGGGTAATTTCATCTGCACCTATAACTAAAACTGACATTGTATTTTTCTCTCTTCTTTTATTGATTATAATTATTATTTTGATAGTGTGATTATATAAAAACTATTCTAAAATAAAACTTAATTATGATAATAAATATCATTAAAAATAGTTAAAATACAAAACTAAACATATTTTAAAAAAGCATAATGCTTAACTTCTACTTTCCCTATCAGTGTTTTCTTATCAATGTCATTAATTATATTATGCTCAGTATATTCATAAAGTAGGGCATATTTATACATTTGATTAAGTTCTATAAGTGCTTTTTTATACTTTCAGGATTTTCAGGTAAGGGAGATAACGCCCTTACTACATCCTTTCTTGTTATTTTCTTTATATCGGAATTTGTAAAATTTGGTAGCAAAAATCTCTCAAAAAAACTTTTTATCCTTTGTAGGTGTTTTGGGCTTATGTTTGTTCTTGTTTTGATGTATTCTTGATAAATTGTTTCAAAATCTTTAAAATGAGTTTGTTTTAGCATATCTATACCACTATCTATATCTTTTTGAAGTTTTAAACGAGCCTCTCTTGCCTCTGCTAGGCTTATTCTAGGAAAATTACCTATCGTGTATCTTCTTTGCTTATTTGTCTTTGGACTTTTGTAGTTAAAGATAAAAGTTTTAGTCCCATTTGTTCACTTTTAAGAGCAAATTAAAACCATCACTTATAAAATAAGGTTTATCCTTTGGCTTTAAATTCTTGATTTACAATGCAGTTAGTGCGGTAGCGATTTTTGGCATATTATTCCTTTTTTTATTGACTAAAATAGAAATTTATCCAATATTTTTTTTATTAGTCAATAACTCAGTCAATAAAAAAGTTTGAAAGTAATAAAAAGTAATTGAATGGAATAAAAGAGAATAAACACTTCAAAAGTGCCTTTTTATCGTGTTCTATAAGTGATTTTTGAATAGAATAAAAGGGAATAAAAAAATATTAGTGGTGCCCAGAGCCGGACTTGAACCGGCACGGAAAAATTTCCGAGGGATTTTAAGTCCCTTGTGTCTACCATTCCACCACCTGGGCAAAATAAAAAAATGGAGCGGGAAACGAGATTCGAACTCGCGACCCTAACCTTGGCAAGGTTATGCTCTACCCCTGAGCTATTCCCGCTTATATTCTTTTTAGGAATTGGAATAATATCCAATGTTTGCTTAAAAATTTATTTTATTTGTGAAAAATTTTATAAATTTTCAAAAAATTATAAGAGTTTTTTGATACAATTATCTACACATTAACCATATATGGGGTTATAGCTCAGCTGGGAGAGCGCTTGAATGGCATTCAAGAGGTCGGCGGTTCGATCCCGCTTAACTCCACCATTTACATATTTTCCCCTTATTCATTTTCTTTTATTTTGTTTAACCTTATTTTAAGCAATTTTAACGAACTAAATTAGACTTAATATAAAAAGTCAGTTAAAAAATAAGTAGAGGTTTGTCTATGCTAAGAATAAGCAAGATACGGTCATTAAAATCCTTAAGCCAAAAGATGAGCATAGAAAATATAAGCGTTTTTTATAAAGTGTAATTAAAGAGCTTGTAATGTTTGTTAATTTGTAAAATATAAATAAAACTATACCTTCAAATAACAAAAAGTCTTGTAAATTATTTGGAAGTAGGGTTTTTGTTAAAAAATAATCTAACCGATAAAATAGACAATAGGAAATTTATTTTAAATAAAAAAGTGGTTTTATATTTATTGAAGATATGAATAATTAATATTGATGTATTTTTTAGTTATTGTGTTTTAATTTTTTATTAAATTTGCATGCTATTAATATGATAAACATGAGTTGCTTGAAATAAGCAACTCAAAAATTGGTTTATTCTTTTACAACACCATCTTTTGCAAAAGCTTGAAGATAGCGAAGTATTCTATCTTTTTCTTTATCGTTTATCTTAGCAAATGTTTGCATTGCTAAAAGATATGCTTCCCACTCTGACATTAAATGCTCTTTTGGTTTATGTGCGGCGTGGCATGAGCTACATGTATCATAGTAAGTCAGATCTATCTCTTCCCAAGATGTAAGCTCATCATCTGTTAGCTCTTTAGTTTTTACTAAAAAAGTATCTTTGCTTTGGGCATCTTTGTCGTTTAGTTTATAAAATACAAAGAATGGGTCTTTTTTTAGAGCAACTACTTTTTTGTTTGTGTCTGAAACCGCACCACTTATTTGAACAAGGCTCATATCACCATCTTTTTTTAATACTTCAACAGAAGTTCCTTCGTATATTTCGCCGACAACTTTTTTTGTTTGCGGATCCATAAGATCCGCTTTGATATTGTTTATATACATAGTTTGGGCAAATGCAAAATCTGCTAAAAATATTGCTAAAATTACTATAAATTTTTTCATTTATGCTCCTTTTACTTTAGGTGCTTTTACACCTTCATATGCTTTTGCATCAACTTTTCTAATCGCAGCCAAGCAAGTATTTACAGATGTTGCTTGAGCCATAGTTGATGTAGGTATAGATGTAGTAAGTAGATTCACATGTCCTGCTTTACATCTTGGTTTTTCATCGTTTACATTTTCTGGGTCATACCAAGCACCTTCCTCAACAGCTATAACACCTTGCATGATGTTTTTGCTTACAGCAGCACCACATAGTATAGCACCTCTATCATTGTAAACTTCTACAACATCACCATCTTTGATTCCGAATTTTTTTGCATCTTCATCATTTATAACAACAGGCTCTCTGTTCGTAACTTTATAAGCTTTTCTTATAAATGAGTTATCAAGTTGAGAGTGGATTCTGTATTTTGGATGTGGGCTTAATACATGAAGTGGGTATTTTTTAGTTTTTTCTTCATCTCCAAGCCATTCAGCTGGTTCTAGCCAGATTGGATGACCTTTGAAATCTTCTAGTTTAAAATCAGCAAATTTTTGAGAGAAAATTTGTATTTTACCAGTTTCTGTAGCAAGTTTATTTGCAACAGGATCCTTTCTAAACTCAGCATGGCGAACGAATTTTTTTGCATCTTCGCTAGGCTCAAAATAAAGATATCCTTTGTCCCAAAACTCTTCAAAGCTCATATAGTTTGGACAATCGCTCTTGTCATATAGGCCTTTTATTCTCTCTTCTTTTGTTTTGCTACCTGTAAATTTACGATATGCTTTATCGCTTATCATTTTTGCCATATCAGCAAATATATCATAGTCGTTTCTAGCTTCCCATAGTGGTTCTATTACTTTTTTCATCGCATAAACATAATCTTGAGAGTATGAGCCACCATAGCTTATATCATCTCTTTCAAGTGGTGTTGTAGATGGTAAAACTATATCGGCCATTTTTGCCATAGGTGTCCACCACGGCTCATGAACTACAACTGTATCAAGTGTGCGTATAGCTTTTATAAGTTCGTTAGTGTTTGGATGGTGTCCTAATAGTGTAGCACCTGTGATATATAGCATTTTTAGATCGGGATATGTCATATGACCACCTTTGAAGTTTATCTTCTTTCCAGGATTTAAGATAGCTTCGCTTATACGAGATGCAGGTATGCTTACATCTACTTTGTTTTTGCCTTGTGGTAAGCCACCAGGAAGCATCGCACCAGAAAATGCTTGTCCACCGCCACTATAGTGCATTGAAAAGCCAAATCCACCACCAGGTAAGCCAACTTGTCCTATCATAGCTGCAAGAACCATAAGCATCCAGTCAGCTTGTTCGCCGTGATGAGCTCTTTGCATAGACCAGTTGCCAGCTAGGAATGTTCTATTTTTTACAAATGTATCAGCAAGCGCTTTTATAATTTTTTCATCTACGCCTGTTATTTTAGCAGCCCAAGCTGGAGTTTTTTCTACTTTATCTTCTGTTTTTCCAAGTAAATAAGGTAGAAATTTATTAAAACCAAATGTATATTTTTCTATAAAATCTTTGTCATATTGTTTGCTTGTATAAAGATAGTGAGCCATACCAAGCATTAAAGCGACATCTGTATTTGGGCGAATTTTGATCCACTCAGCACCAAAGCGGTTTGCTATTTCAGTATATTGAGGGTCAATTGTTATAAATTTTATGCCTGATTTTTCATATTTGTCATAATAAGGGTTATTTCCACGATTTGCAATTTTATAATCAATTTGATTACATTTTAGTAAATCAGCGCCCCACATAACATATACTTTTGTATTTTCAAGTATAACCTCATGAGATGTTTGAAGTGAATAAACTTCTAAATCACCCATGATAGTTGCATTTACTTTACCGGCCGCACCGTTGCTGTATTCGCCATCAGTTCCAACTGCTCCACCGATAGAAGTATTAAAAAATCTTCCAGCTACCGCACCGCAGTTGTGTAAAAGTCCAGGGTGTCCCCAACCACTATAGCTTGCATTGTGTATCTCTTCTGGTTTAAGTGTTTTTAATTTATCTACTATAAGTTGCATTGCCTTGTCCCAGCTAACACGAACAAACTCTTCTTTTCCACGAAGTTCTGGTGAGTTTTTGCCTTCTAAGTAGCTTTTTCTAACGCAAGGATATTTTATTCTAGTATCTGAATAAACTCTATCTATCCAAGCTTCATTTCCTGGGAATTTTGGGTCTTTGTCTGATACTTGCGAGTGAATTTTTACTATTTTTCCATCTTGTACATCAGCATAAAAAGCACCTAAGTTTGAAGCATGTGGTATTGTTTTTATATTTTCATCTTTTGCCAAAACAGAATTTGATGAAATTGCAAGTGCTGTTGCTGCGGATGATTTTAAGAAATTTCTTCTTGAAATTGACATCTATTCTCCTTTATAAATTTAAATTTTTGCGAAGTTAGACATTATAATAAAAATTATCATTACATTTTCACTTTTAAACTTAAAATAAGCTTATTATACTAAAATACTCAATTAGAATTTAGGATGATAAATTGAGGTTTAAAAATTTAAATATACTTTTTGTAAATGATGATAACAATATCAATATTGTGCTAAAATCGCAAAAATATAGATTCAAAAATCTATATTTTTCTTGTAGTGAAAATTTTTTAAATTTTTATATAAATTGTAATACAAATTTGGATATAGTTATTGTTGATTTAGATCCTTTTTATCAAAATAATAAAAATATTGATTTTGAGCAAATGTTATCTATTTGTTCTCATCAGCAGTTTATATTTTTAGCTAAAAATATAAAAACCTATAAAAAAATTTTAAAAAATTTCACAGGCAGTGGTTCTGTTGTGTTCTTTAAACCTATAAAACTAACAGCAATATTTGATAACATTTTATTGTTGAATAAAAAAGACTCAAAACAGATTATAAATTTAAATCATAATGTATCCTTTGATGTTTTTGGAGAAAGATTATATAAAAATGACTCTCAAATTTTTTTAACAAATTTGGAGCATAAACTAATACTTCTTTTGATTCAAAACATCAATAAATTGACAACATTTGAAATCATTGACAATATTGTTTATGATGGAGAGTGTCCATCAAAAATAGCAATGCAAAATTTAGTAGGGCAGTTAAGAAGAAAATTAGGATTGAAAATCAAAAGCATTCGTTCATCTGGTTATATGTTGCACAGTATTAATTAAAATTTTTATTTTTTTTAGGAAGAAAATCATGATATCAAAGAAATATTATAAGTATATTCATTCATTGTTTATGGCATTATTTATGACAGCATTCATGTCAGGAATTCTTAGTTATATAAATTTAGGTTTGGTTGATGGATTTTTAAAAATTTGGATATCTGGTCAAATAAAAGCATTTGTTGTTGCTTATCCTACAATACTTATTATTTCTCCTTTTGTTGCAAGAATGGCAAATAAAATTTGTAGCAAAGATTAATGCCACAAAAATTTGTGGCATTACTATGTTATATTATACTAGGGTTGCTAAAAGCTGTAAGCTTTGGAGCTTCACCTTTAAATTTTTCAATATTTACAAGTGCTGTATGTGATATATTTCCATTTGCTAGTTTTGAGGTAGGTATATCAAGAGCTAACACATTTGCACAACCATTTTTGCAAAGTCCATTTTTATCTGGATCATACCAAGCGCCTTCAGCAAGTTTTACAACACCTTGAGATACGTTGTTTGTTACAAGAGCACCTGCTAAAATTTGTCCCCTTTCATTAAACACTCTTACAAGATCACCTGTTTTAATTCCTAGATTTAAAGCATCTTTTTCATTTATCCATATAGGCTCTCTATCTGTTATTGAGTATTTGTCTCTTAAAGATGTGTGACTAAGCTGAGAGTGAAGTCTATCCGCTGGGTGCGGGCTTAGCATATGAAATTGTGCTGGTTTGTCTTTCATTCCAAGCCATTCTATTGGTTCAAACCAAGTTGGATGAGGTTTACAATCATCATAGTTCATATTTTCTATAGTTTCAGAATAAATTTCAATAAGCCCAGATGGTGTTCCAAGAGCATTTAATATCGGGTCTTCTCTAAACTCACCAAATCTAACCCATGATTCGCTCTCAGGAGTTGATGAAAATGTTACCGGTTTATTGCTATTCCAAAATTCTTCAAATGGTTTCATTTCTGTATATAAATCAGGTATTGATTTTACTTGTTTGTATGCCCCATCGTAATATTGTTTTATCCAATCAAATTCTGTTTTTCCATTATCTGTATATGCTATTGCTAATTTTTCATCGTATGCTTTTGACAAATCAGAAAAGATTTGATAATCATCTTTTGACTCTTCGAATTTTTCAACAACTTGTTTCATAGGAACGATATTCATGTTTGAGTAATCCCCAGTCATGGTTATATCATTTCTTTCGTTTGATGTTGTTGCTGGAAATACGATATCTGCCATTTTTGCTGTCGGTGTCCAGTATGGTTCGTTTACAACAATGGTTCTTGGTTTTTGCCAAGCTTTTCTTAGTTTGTTTGTATTTTGATGGTGAACAAAAGGATTTCCGCCAACCCAATATATGAAATCTATATCAGGGTAGGTTATTTTGTTGCCGTTATGATCTATCGTTTTTCCTGGATTTAGCAATGCATCGGCTATTCTGGCAACAGGAAATGCATATTTTGTTGCTTCTTGTAGCCAACTTTGTCCAGTGCCATTATCTGTATTTGTCTTTGCTACAAATCTTCCATTTTTATCAAAAGCACCATTGCTTGTTCCTACAAATTCGCCTTTTTTATTAAAAATTCCAACACTTGCACTATTAACGCCACTTATAACACCACCTTTGGCAGTAGGTACTCCGCCGTTTGAGTAATGATAGCTAAGACCGAAACCACCACCTTCTAGGCCTATTTGTCCAAGCATACAAGCTAATGTAACAAGCATCCAATGTGGTTGTTCTCCATACTGCGCCCTTTGCATTCCCCAACCACTCATTAGCATTGTTCTATTGTTAAAGAAAGTTTCGGCTAATTGTTTTATCTTTTCTTCGCTTATTTTGGTTATGTCACTTGCCCATTTTGTGTCTTTTGCTATACCATCTTCTTTACCAGTCAAATAAGGTATAAATTTATCAAAACCAACTGTATAATCTTGTATAAAATCTTTGTCGTATTTGTTGTTTGTATATAGATAATGTGCTATACCCATCATCAAAGCTACATCTGTGTTTGGTCTTGGTGCTATCCATTCAGCCTTATCAAAATATTGTGCTGTTTCTGATCTTATAGGGTCTATTATTATCACTTTTTTATTACTTTTCTTGAGCTGTTCGAAATACTTAAAGCCTTGCTCATCTGTGGCAGTCCATGCAATTCTTAGTGTTGATATAGGATTTGCTCCCCAGATAACGACTACTTGAGAACTTTCTAGCACCACAGGCCAACTTGTTTGTTGCTCATAAACTTCTATGCTTCCTACTACGTGTGGCATTATTATTTGTGATGCGGCTGTAGAATAATCCCCCAAAGACCCAACAAATCCACCGCTTAAGTTCATAAATCTATGCAATAAAATTCTTGAATTGTGAACATTTCCACTTGATTTCCATCCATAACTTCCTGCAAATACAGCTGTGTTGCCTTTTTGCTTTCTTGTCTTTTTAAGCTCGTTTGCAACAAGCTTAATCGCATCTTCATATTTAACTCTTACCCATTCATCTTTGCCCCTAAGTTCAGGCTTTGGATCATCTGGATTTTCAAGGTAGCTTTTTCTTACCATAGGGTATTTGACACGAGTTTTGTAAACCATATCTTGTGTGTAGTATTGAAGTGGGTTATAAATTTCACTTGTTTTTTGATATGGTTTTGAGCCAATTATTTTTCCGTCTTTAACATCAACTTCAAGCATTCCCCAGTGAGCACCAGTTAGAACTTTTCCATTTTTTATAAGACCAGTATTTAGCTCATCTGCCATTAAATTTAAAGCCGTTACATTTGAAATTAATGGCATACTGGCAACTAAACCACCTAATTTTAAAGCATCTCGTCTTTGCATGATTTTCTCCTTTATTTAGCGTTTTTATCTGATGCGTTTTTTTGAAGGTACTGTATAACAAGCCACTCATCTTTTTTATCAATAGCTGTTCTGCTTAGCATTGATTTTAATAAACTAGGCCACTGATTTGCCTTATAGCTTGTTGGTTTATGAAGCGAGTGGCAAGTGCCACAATTATTTTCGTAAATGTTTTTGGCTTTATTGAATATTGGTTGCAAATCACTGCTAAAACCACCATCTTTTGCAAAAACTTCTGTTTTTACTAGATTCCATTTACCATTTTTTCCTTCTTCTATGACTTTTATGTCTATTTTTGCTGTTTTTGATAAAGCAAGTGTAAAAATACGCTCAGAATTATTGAAATATATTACATTTTTTACATCAGGGTTCTGATAGCCTTGAACCTCTAATTTTAGTATATCTTTGTTCTTTTCTAGAATTTTAACACCATTTGTTGGAAGTAGTCTTCCTATTGATTTTGTAGCCTTTGTATCAGCAAACACCGGTTTTACAACATCTGTATAAACTTCACTATTTGCATATGAAAAACATATTAATAGTGATGAAAGCAGTAGTTTTTTCATTTAGTCTCCTTAAAATAACTTCAAGTATTATATACGGAAAATAATTAAAAAATAATTTATTTATATATTTTAATAATTAAAAAGATTTTTTTATGTAATTTTAATATAATATAAAAAGTCAAGGTCACTTGACTTTTTGTGGAGAAATTAAGAGATTATTTATAAGATGTTATATTTAGTCCAAAGCCGCTTATTCCAACAAATTCTTTGTTCTTGCTGGAGCTTAGTAGTTCGATATCTTTTACTCCAAAATATTTTAAAATTTGTGCTCCTATGCCATAGTCTTTTGTGTTTGCCTCATTTTTTTCACTATCTAAAAATACTAAAATTCCACCATTTTCTTTTAGGTATTTTATACTTTGCACAAACTCATCAAATTTTAAGGAGCTTAGAAGTTCATAGTCTTTTGCGATTTTTTGAAATTTAACACTTGTTTGGGGGTTTATTTCTCCAAATGTAAATGCAACATGTGTTAGGTTTTTGTGATCTTTGATTTCATATTTTTTGCATTCAAAATCAAACAATGAAGAATCACTTGAGCTTTCTACAGTTATCAGGCTTTCACTATTTAAACGATATTCAACCAAATCAGAAACAGAAACCATGTTTAAATCATATTTAGCACAAAACTCTTCTAAATAATCCCTGCGAGCCATAGTCCCATCTTCTTTTACTATCTCGCATATTGAAGCCATTGGTGCAAGTCCTGCGAGTTTGCATATATCAACAGAGCCTTCTGTGTGTCCTGTTCTTTCAAGAACCCCTCCATTTTTTGCTATAAGTGGAAATATATGTCCAGGCCTTACAAAATCATCAGGTTTTGAAAGAGGATTTGCAGCAAGTCTCATAGTAAAATCTCTTTCGTATGCGCTAACTCCAGTTGTTACCTCTTTTGCATCTATTGTTATTGTAAAAGCTGTTTCGTGACTAGATGTGTTTTTAGAAACCATAAGTGGTAGATCTAGCCTTTTTGCATTTTCTTGATCCATTGCAAGGCATAATACACCTTTTGCATGTGTGATTGCAAAATTTACCTTTTGCATATCGCTTAATGCTGCTGGAAAAACCAAATCACCTTCATTTTCTCTATCTTCATCATCAACCATAACAATCATTTTGCCATTTTGCAAATCTTGTATAGCTTGTTTTACTTTTTGAAATTTCATAATTTTCCTTAATCTAAAAATTACTTAAATTATAGCCATAAGTGAATTAAAAAAGATTAAAGCCTGTTATAGTGTTTATTCATCTATAAAATATTTAAAATGAGCATGGCCATTTTTTCTTTCTTCTTCCGGCGGAAGTTTGTTGTAATCTCCATAATGTATTTTTAATACGGTATCAAAGTTTTTAATCATCATGTATTTACGGTTTTCAAAATCACCAAATATGTATTCTTCAAAATCTTTTCGATCATATATCTCGTTCATGCGGCTAGAGTATTCTCCTAAGATATTTGTCTTTTTTTTGTTGTTTTTTGTTAGTTTTAAATTTATTTCTTCTATGATTTTCTTTCTCTTTATTATAAATTTATAATATAAAAATCTTGGAAAATTTGTTATAGCTTTTAAATATGTTGTATATTTTTTACCAGTTTTATTATAATTTAAAAAACTAGTTAATTTTAATTTTTTTAGCGATTGTTTGATTTCCAATAATTGTTTTTTAGGATTGTCTTTGTCCAAATAATCTAAAGGAAAAATATCTATAAAAACACCAAAATTTGTCATTTGTGTTAAAGTTTTATTACTTTGTTCACATTTGTATTTTTTGGAACAAAAATGAGAATAATGATTGCATGAATTGCTATCTGTATTGTAGTTAACAATAAAATAATCTCCTGACTTCTCTAATAATTTTAACAATTTTTCATAATTTTCTCTTGTTAGAAAAATATCAAAATCATCATCCCATGGTATAAAACCTTTATGTCTTACAGCACCTATTAATGTTCCGTAAGCAAGTGAGTATTTGATATCATTTTTGATACATATATCATGTATGTAGTCCATCATTTCAAGCATAACTTGTTTGGCTTGATCAATAGTTATATATCGCATTTTAATCCTTTTAATTTTTGTTGTATTTCCTCTAAGTCGGTTTTATCATCTATTTCGCCTACAAATTTATTTTCAATATATTCGTTTTGTATGTTTATCTTGTTTAAATTTTTAATAATTATGTTGTCGTAATATAGCTTTGAATCTTCAAAAAAACTTATAGGCAAGTTTAAAATTTGTTCTTTTATAATGTTTGCATCTTCTTTATTAAAAAAACTCATACCAAGCAAAGATGGCGCTACTTCATTTGAAATTTCTATCCCGATTATTCTGTTATTGTGTGTTTTTACAACCCATTCTTTTTTATCGCTTTTTTTTCTAGTAGTTGTATAATATCTAGAATAATTGTATTTTGTAAATATGTTTTTTAACAATACAACATCTGCATCTATTAAAAAACTATCTCCAAAATGCTCTAATGCGACTTTCAAAGAATATGCATTATTATATTTTTTGTATAGCTCATTATGTAGTAATTTAATATTATATTTTTCTTCTAAAAATTTAAAATTTTCTGCCAAATAGCCAGTTACAATGTATATATCAAACACTCCAGACTTATTTAAAAATTTAATAGTTCTTTCTATGTTTGGAATTCCATCTATTTCAAAAAGAGCTTTATGTTTATTCTTAGTAAGTTCTTTTAATCTAGAACCTAATCCTGCTGCTAAAATAATTGCATTCATTTTTATCCTTATAAGTTAGTCATAATAGAACCAAAAATAATAAAAATTGAGGCTATTATTATTTCAAATGTTATATTATCGCCAAATAAATAGCTGATAACAATAGCCCAAAATGGATATGATATGTTTAGTCCCATTGCTTTTATAGTGCCAAGCCTGTCAATGCTTTTGTAATATAAAAAATAAGACATTGTTCCAAAAAGGAAGACAAAATAATAAGATTTAAATAATTATAATTTTGAATACTAAGCATATTGTTTTTTGTAAAATATATAGAAAAAACAATACAAAACATAAACAATATGGAGCTTGTGAATTGTCTTATGAATACTATGCTTATTGGATGGATATGTTCTTTTAGTGCTAAATTAATTATAACACATTCCATACCCCAACCAAAAGCACACAATAACCCAAATAAAATTCCATAACTATTAAATTCTATATCATTATATAATACAATAGATGTACACATTGTAGATAAAATTGAAATCATAAAGCCAATACTAGCTATTTTAGACAATTTTTCTTTTAGTATTATTTTTGAAAAAATAACACCAATCAAAGGATATAATGCACTTAAAATAGATGCACTAACGCCTATATATTTGATCGACATTATAAAAGAACCCATCCCTACAAAACTACCAAAAAATGATGCAATTATTACAATTTTTGTTCCATTTAGGTTTATTGATTTTAATTGATATAAAAATCGTTTGTTTGCCAATATAAAAATAAAAACTATAATAAAACTAAAAAAATCGTGAATAAAAGCCAGTATTAATGAATTTATGGTTGTAAGGCTTAAAATATATGTGTCTGCTCCCCAAAAAACACCACTAAGTAGTCCAAAAAAATAATTTAGCATTTTCTTAGCAGAGCATTTTTTAATCTTTTAGCGGCATATTTTCTATATTCGTGTTCTATTTCACCCCTATTTATTATATTTTTATTGCTTAGTTTGACCAAGGTCCATGTGCACCATAATATATCTTGTATGCTTTTAAAAATTTCAATTTTTTCATATTCGTTATCCTTGATTTTATAAGTATCTAAAAAAATATTTTCTTGCTTTTTTGATAAGTTACCTTCTAAAAATAAAGAAGCTATGTCCCAACATATATCATTTAACCCAGAGTATTCCCAGTCAATAATATAAATTCTTTTATCTTTTTCGCAATATAAAATATTTTCAGGAACCAAATCCCCATGAGTTGGAGCTAGTTTATAGTTTTTGTTGTTTTTGTTTATAAAATTAATTTTTTCAACCAACTTATCAAACAAGTCTATTGATTTTTTAAAATCACTAAAAATATTAAATGAATCACTATTTACAAGTGTTAAATATTTTTTTAGTTCATTTGATGGATTGAATAAATTTTTAAATTGCATATCGGAATTATGAATTTCTTTTAATTTTGTAGCTATTAATGTCAAATAATTACATATAGTTTCTTGCTTAAGTGTCTGAGAATTTTCTAAAAATCTAGTTATTTTTACTCCGCTTTCTTCAGAGAAGACTAAAGTCTCAACATTAAATCCATACTTAGAAGATTCTGATTGATTAATTTTTTCAAATTCTCTATTTATCATTTTGTTTGAGCTATTACCTGGTAGCCTGACAACAAATTTATCTTCTCCAGAGTAAGCTAAAAAATTAAAATTTGTCATTCCACCCAAGGCATTAATGCGATCAAGTTTTATATTTAATACAGAATTAAAAATAAGTTTTATTTTATCTTCGTTGTTCAAATATCGCCTTTTTGAAAAACCCTCTTTTGTGTAAAGAGGGTATTATGGAGTTATTTTTTAGGGGTTGTAAGCATATTTACATATCTGCCTTCAATGATTGGCTCTTTATCTCTGTCGGCATATTCTTTTACAGTTTCCCATACTTTTTCAAGTATTGCAACGCCAGCCTCGGGCGAGCTCATTTCTCTACCTTTTAAGAATACACGAAATTTAACATGTTTGCCTTCTGATAAGAACTCAAGTGCGTGCTTAACTTTGTAATTTATATCGTTTTGTGCTATTTTTACAGAAAGTTTTATCTCTTTTACCTCAATAACTTTTTGCTTTTTCTTGGCCTCTTTTTGTTTCTTCTCTTGTTGATAACGAAACTTTCCATAGTCCATCACTTTACAAACTGGTGGTTTACCATCAGGGGCTATTAAAACCAAATCCATTCCAGCATTTTGGGCTATTTTTAAAGCCTCTGCTCTTGATATAACACCATACGCTGTGCCATCATCGCCAATACATCTAACCTCGTTTGCTCTTATGTCCTCGTTGAGCAATACTTCATTTTCTCTACTCAAAAATGTACCTCACTAAGTTTTTCCTTTGTTAAATTTATAAAATCCACTAAGCTCATATCGCTTTGTGTTCTTGCTTGCCTATCTCTTAGAGCAACTGTTTTGTTGGCAACTTCACTATCACCAATTACTACTATCATAGGCACCTTTTGTTTTTCAGCCGTTCTTATTCTTTTGTTTAGACTCTCATTTTTACTTGCAACTTCGCTATCAACATTTATCTTTCTTAATTCGCTAGCGATTTGTTTTGCATAGTCTAAATGAGTATCTGATATAGGAACTATAACTACTTGTGTAGGTGCTATAAAAAATGGCAATTCGCCTGCTGTATGCTCAAGTAAAATTCCTATAAATCTCTCAAAACTACCAAGTAATGCACGGTGAAGCATTACAGGTCTTTGTCTTTCATTGTTGCTATCAATGTATCCTAGATCAAAACGTTCAGGCAAGTTAAAGTCCACTTGTATCGTTCCGCATTGCCATTTACGCTTTAGTGCATCTGTGATTTTTATATCTATCTTTGGTCCATAAAAAGCACCGCCACCTTCATCTATTCCGTATTTAAATCCATTTTCATCAAGTGCTTCTTTTAAGGCTTTTGTCGCAACTTCCCAAATTTCATCATCGCCTATCGCCTTAGCTGGTTTTGTTGAGATTTCCATTTCATATTCAAACCCAAAACTTTTCATTATGGCGCCAGCAAATTTTAAAATTTCAAGTATGTTTTCTTTTATCTGGCTAGGCATACAAAATATATGAGAGTCATCCTGTGCAAATTCTCTTACTCTAAACAATCCATGTAAAACACCACTTTTTTCGTGTCTATGAACTACTCCGTATTCAAAAAATTTAAGTGGTAAATCTCTATAAGATCTTATATCTGTTTGATAAACTTTTATATGTCCTACACAGTTCATTGGTTTTATTCCATACTCGGCATCATCTATGGTTGTAAAGTACATATTTTCTTTGTAGTTTGCATAGTGTCCGCTTTTTTTCCAAACATCCGCTTTTAAAAGCTCTGGACCACGAACGGGCTCATACCCGCGTTCTCTGTGTGCTTTGTATAAAAGTTGTTCTAATTTAGAGCGCAATCTTCCACCATTTGGTAACCACATAGCAAGTCCACCACCGATCTCTTCATCAAATGCGAATAATTTCATATCCACACCAAGTCTTCTATGGTCGCGTTTTTTTGCTTCTTCTATTATACGGATATGCTCTTTTAGGCTCTCTTTGTCTGCATATGCGGTTCCGTAAATTCTATTTAACATCTCTCTGTTTTCATCACCACCAAGATATGCACCAGCTACACGAGTTAGTTTAAAAAATCTTAAAAATTTTGTATTTGGAACATGTGGTCCTCTACATAGGTCTTCAAATTCACCCTGAGAGTAGCTACTTACTTCGCCATCTGGAATTCTTTTTAATACTTCCTGTTTTAAATCATCGTTTTTAAATTTTTCAGTCATTGCTGATTTTGTTGAACTAGTTTTTACTATATCATTTCTTTTGTCAGCTAACTCTTTCATCTTTTTTTCTATAACGTCAAGATCACTTTCACCAAGTTTCGTTCCGTTTTCATCTACTCTAAAATCATAATAAAATCCATCTTCAACATTTGGACCTACGAAAAACTTAGCTTCTGGGTATATTGACTTGATGGCTTCTGCCATTAAGTGTGCACAGGAGTGTCTTATCACATGTAGTGCATCTTTTGAGTTGTCAAAATATATAGGCTCAGCCAGATTTTCTCTTCCAGCTATACTTTGAGTGTCTATTATCTCACCATTTAGTTTATATGCGATTATTTCGCTCATTTTACAAATTTCCTTTTTATATCAAATTGTCTTTTTTACATTAAAAGAACTAAGCACGATTTTATCTAAATGGTTTTTAAACAATACTTAATAATTTATTTTGTGGTTATTTGATAATTTATATGTTGCGGTTTTTTTACAATGTTTTAGATTAAAAATATAATTTATATATTTTATAAATATAAATTATAATATTTTAAGAAAATTAGACATATAATTACGCTGATTTTAAAAAATAATCGTCTTTGATTATTTTCTCCAATAAAGATTATTTGGATGTGGTAGTCTCACATCCAAATTTTATCTTATAGGTATCCTTGATCTATCATAGCATCAGCAACTTTTCTAAATCCAGCTATATTAGAACCTAATACTATATTTCCTTCTTGTCCAAATTCTTTACTTGTTTCATAAGAAAGTTCAAAAATGTGTTTCATTATGCCTTGTAATTTTGTATCAACTTCATCAAAGCTCCAAGAAGTCATGCCTGCATTTTGCATCATTTCAAGACCACTTGTTGCAACACCACCAGCATTTGCAGCCTTAGCAGGAGCAAAGTAAAAATCTTTTTGTGCTAGCATAAAGTCAATAGCTTCAAGTGTGCTTGGCATATTTGCACCCTCACAAACAAAACGGCAACCATTAGCATATAGCGTTTTTATATCTTCTAAGTTTAGTTCATTTTGGGTAGCACTTGGGAATGCGCCATCGCAAGGAACACTCCAAACACCATTTGTTCCAGCTTTATATTCTGTGCTAGGTGTGTATTTTGCATTTGGTTTTGATTTTACATATTCGCTAAGCCTAGCTCTTTTTATCTCTTTAAGTTCTTTAAGAAGTGCCACATCAATACCATCAGGGTCATATACAAAGCCGTTTGAATCAGATACTGTTATAGCTGTTGCTCCAAGTTGTTTTAGTTTTTCAACTGTATATATAGCAACATTGCCAGAGCCACTTACGGCACATTTTTTACCTTCTAGCCCAAGACCAGCTTTTTTAAGCATGTTGTTTATAAAATACACAGAGCCATATCCGGTTGCTTGCGTTCTTGCTAAGCTTCCACCCCAGTTTAGACCTTTGCCTGTCAAAATTCCATCATAAAGACCAGTTATTTTTTTGTATTGTCCGAAAAGATATCCTATCTCACGACCTCCAACACCGATATCTCCAGCCGGGACATCTGTTGTATTTCCTATGTGGCGATATAATTCACTCATAAAGTTTTGGCAAAATCTCATAATTTCGTTATCACTCTTTCCCTTTGGATCAAAATCACTTCCGCCTTTTCCGCCACCCATGCTTACACCTGTTAGTGAGTTTTTAAAAATTTGTTCAAATCCTAAAAATTTTAAAACGCCTAAATTTACACTTGGATGAAATCTAAGACCACCTTTATATGGTCCAATTGCTGAATTAAACTGAACTCTATAGCCATTATTTACCCGTGGTTTTCCATTGTCATCTACATAGGTAACTCTAAAGCTTACAACACGCTCGGGGATTGTTATTCTTTCTAAAATAGCATGTTTTTCATATTTTTTATCACTGTTTAGTAGTGGCTCAAGGCTAGAAAGAACCTCTGTTGCCGCTTGTATAAAAACCTCTTGTCCGATGCACGATTTTTTTAAATCTTCTAAAATTTTATTTATATAAGCACTCATGCTAGACATCTCCTTATTTTTTGAAATTTATATTTTAAATATTAACATGCCTATAATTTTTTTTAGTTTAATTTTAAATTAATAATTTTATCTTAGTTGTTTGATGTTACTAATTGAAACTTTTAAAATTTTAGATGGACTATTGTTTTTAAAATTTTCATCAACAACGACATCAGCAACGCTTCTCGCCCATGCTTCATCAAAAGGTTTTTCATGTAAATTTGCAGAACTAGAAAACATCCATCCGTGCAAATCCAAAAAATTAGAGTGTCTACCATCTTTTATAACTCTTATGGCTTTTAAATTTGGATATAAGAAAGTTGTTTTTTTTGATTTTCTAATCCTGTTTTTAAATTTATTTGGCACTCTTGTTAGTTCTGATAAAATTTTAAATTTAGATGTTGTTATGACACAAGGTTTGTCTAATTGTCTATTTTTTATTTTATTTATTTCATTTGCATTTTTACTTAAAAATCCAGCTGTTGTATCTGTTTGTGCTAAAAAAATCATATTGAAATCCTAATGTGATTATATTTTATCTGTGTTTATTTTAATTATATTTTGGTAAAATCTTGCAAAATTTATAATAAATTTAAGGTAAAAACATGGAAAGAAAAAAGATTTATAACCCAAAATCAAACGAAACTCTAACTGATAGAAGAGTGTTTAACGGAAATCCTCACGGGATACTAAATTTCACAAAAGCAAAATATCAGTGGGCTTTAAAGCTTTGGGATTTAATGGAAGCAAACACTTGGTTTCCAAAAGAGGTTGACGTTAGTGCTGATGTTAGGGATTATAATTATAATTTAACACAAGCGGAAAGAAGAATGTATGATCTAGTATGGAGTCAGCTTATATCAATGGATAGTTTTCAAACAAATAACCTAGCAGATAATATAAATCCATATATAACAGCACCTGAGATAAATGCCTGTTTGGCTCGTCAAGCTTACGAAGAGGCAAACCACAGCAAGTCTTACGCGGTTATGGTAGAGGCTATATCTGATAATACAGACCTTATTTATGAGATGGAAAAACACGATGATGTTTTAAGAGAGAAAAATGACTATATTTCTGGCTTGTATGAGGAATTAGCAGGAGAGGTTACTGATGTTAAGCTTTTGCTTGCTATGGTTGCAAATCAAATTTTAGAAGGAATATATTTTTATAGCGGATTCACAGCGATATATGCACTTGCTAGAGCTGGAAAAATGCTTGGTTCGGCTCAGATGATAAGATTTATTCAAAGAGATGAGATAACACATTTGCTTTTGTTTCAAAACATGATAAACTCTGTAAGAAATGAAAGACCTGAGCTTTTTACTGCCGAGGTTGAAGAAACCATATATGATATGTTTAAAAAAGCTGGTGATTTAGAGATAAAATGGGGTAAATATATAACTCAAAATCAAATCATGGGCTTTACTGATGATATCATACAGGAGTATATTCATTATCTTGTGGATCAGCGTTTGGTTGCTATTGGATTAAAAAGAATTTATAATGCAAAACATCCTATAAAATGGGTGGATGATTTTTCTAAATTTAATGATCAAAAGTCTAATTTCTTTGAAAGCAAGGTAACAAATTATTCTAAGGGAAGTTTAAGTTTTGATGACTTCTGATTTTGTTTGTATCTTTACTTATGGTTTGCTTTAAACAAAGAAAGTTTTAAAAAACTATCAATAAAGAGCGAATCTATAATTTTAATGTTTTAAAATATAATTTATGAGCATTAAAAAAATAAAATTAGAATATTTTACATTATGCTTTAATTGAAATGTTTATGGAATTAGAGAGGAATTGTTTTGTGAATGAAATTAAATGGCTAAAATGGTTTTTTGTATCATGTCTTTTTTCTATAATTTTTGTTGCTGTTGTAAATTATACCGTAGATCCATTCCAACAATTTAGAATATCTAATTTTTATGATATAAAATTTAAAGAACAGCGATATTTAAATGCTGGGTTGGCAAAAAATTATAAAATCAATTCAGTTGTTCTTGGTACATCAATGACTGAGAATTTCTTAATCAACGAAATTGAAGAAAAATTAAATTATAAAAATGTTATTAAATTATCAATAAGCGGAGGGGTTACTAAAGAGCTAATAACTACATTAAATACCGCTATTAAACACAATAAAATAGATGATGTGTTATTTGGGCTTGATATTTTTTCATTAAGTGATAATTTTGATAAAAATAGATTTCCTTGGTTTTTGTATGAAGAATATAGTTTTAAATCAATCAAAGATTATTTGTTAAATTCTTTTATTTTTAAAAATTCTTACAAATATATCAAAAGCATTATACATAATTTTATTATGGGGGGGGGTACAATGGCTAATTTAGACTTAAACTGTATATATTGCTGGTCTTTGTTTGTCGATGACTCTTCTTATAGTGAAGAAAATATATATAAAAGCTGGAATGAAAATGAACCAGGTAATATTCATTCTAATAGAATAGCATTTGCAGATCTAAAAGAGAATTTTGATAAATATTGGATAAAAACTATAAAAGAAAATCCAAATATAAGGTTTAAAATATTTTTACCACCTTATTCTGTATTGTTTTTTAAAAAATGGGAAAGTATGAATGTTATAAAAGATGCATTTAAGTTTAAAGAATATGCTTTAAGTGAGCTTTTAAAGCTTAAAAATGTTGAAATTTATGATTTTCAAGTAGATAAAAATATAACTCATAATTTATCGCTATATAAAGATATTTCTCATTATCATCAAAAAATTAATACTTTGATACTCGAGTATATAAAAGAACATAAATACTTAGTAACCAATGAAAATTATAAGAGTTTAATTGAGGATTTGAAAAATCAAGTATATGAATACCAATTACCTGATTTTATAACTCAAGAAAATTTTAAGAAGGAATAAAATGCTATTTAATTCATTTGAATTTATTTTTCTTTTTTTACCGTTAGTGTTTTTTGGATATTTTTATCTAAACAGCATAAACAAATTTGATATGGCTAAATTATTTTTGGTTATATCTTCTTTGTTTTTTTATTCATATTGGAATATAAAGTATCTTCCAATAATACTTGTTTCTATGGGTTTTAATTATTTTGTGTCTCAATCTTTGATAAAAAATAAAAATAAAACCACTCTTGTTTTAGGTATCGTGTGTAATGTTGCATTGCTTGGATATTTTAAGTATGCAGACTTTTTTATAATGAATTTAAATATGTTAGGTGCAAATATTGCACAACTTAATATTTTGCTTCCACTTGCAATATCTTTTTTTACATTTCAGCAAATAGCGTATCTTGTTGATAGTTATAAAGGTATCAATACCCATAAGCAAAGTTGGCTTGATTATGCACTTTTTGTTAGCTTTTTTCCACAACTTATAGCAGGTCCTATAGTTCATCATAAAGAGATGATGCCACAGTTTGCTGATTCAAATAATAAAATTAAAATTTATAAAAATATAGCTTGTGGCATTTTTATATTTTCAATAGGTCTTTTTAAGAAAGTTGTTATAGCTGATAAATTTGCAGGGTATGCTACTAGTGGCTTTGATATAGCAGCAAGCCTAAATTTGCTAGAAGCTTGGGCTACTTCGCTTTCTTATACGATACAATTATATTTTGATTTTAGTGGCTACACCGATATGGCTATAGGTATAGCTCTAATGTTTAATATAAAGCTTCCAAATAACTTTAACTCCCCATATAAAGCACTTGATATTCAAGATTTTTGGAGACGATGGCATATGACACTATCTAGGTTTTTAAAAGATTATGTTTATATACCGCTTGGTGGCAATAAAAATGGTAAGCTTAGAACTTATGTAAATTTATTAGCTACATTTATCATCGGTGGTATTTGGCATGGCGCTGGTTGGACCTTTGTGTTTTGGGGATTTTTGCATGGTATAGCTATAGTTATTCATAGGATATGGACAAGTTTTGGCTTTAAGATGAATAAAATCCTAGCTTGGTTTATAACATTTAACTTTGTAAATATAGCTTGGATATTTTTTAGGGCAAATACTTGGGATGATGCTATAAAAGTGCTTAGTTCTATGTTTAGTTTGCAAGATGTTGTGTTGGCTCCAAGTATGCAAAAATATTTTTCTTTTTTTGCTTCAAATGGAGTTAGGTTTGATGAAATTTTTATTCATCTAAATACAGGTCATTCTATAATTAGATATATTTTAGGTGCTATTGTTGCTGCTTTATTATTAAAAAACTCAATTGCATTAAGAGAGAATTTTAAGCCATCAAAATTTAACTTGGTGTTAAGTATTATATTTTTTGTGACAAGTATATTTTCTTTTTATAGGGTTAGTGAATTTTTATATTTTAATTTTTAAAGGAGATAATATTGAATGAAATGAAGTGGCTAAAATGGTTTTTTGTATCATGTCTTTTTTCTATAATTTTTGTTGCTGTTGTAAATTATACCGTAGATCCATTCCAACAATTTAGAATATCTAATTTTTATGATATAAAATTTGAAGAACAGCGATATTTAAATGCTGGGTTGGCAAAAAATTATAAACTTAATTCTGTTGTGGTTGGCACATCAATGACTGAGAATTTTTTAATAAATGAAGTTGAAGATATGTTAGGTTATCAAAATACAATTAAATTAACTATGACTGGAAGTGTTTCAAGAGAGCAAGTAGCTGCCCTTAATAGGGCCATAAGATATCAAAAATTAAATGACGTTCTTTGGAGCTTGGATATTTTTGCTATGAGCGATGTCTTTAACGCAAGTAGATTTCCATGGGATATGTATAAAGATAATAGTTTTATGGAAATTACACAAAAATATTTGCTAAATTTTTACATATTTAAATATTCACTAAAAGGTATTAGGGATTTAATTAGAGGCTATAAAAATAAATACATTGTTGATTTTAACTGTATGTATTGTTCTTATTATAAACATGATGAAAATGATTCTAATCTTAAAGAGATAGCAAAAAGTTGGCATGCAACAGGCATGCACAATAATACAAATTCTCATGTTATAATCTTTAAAGACTTAAAAGAGAATTTTGATAAATATTGGATAAAAACTATAAAAGAAAATCCAAATATAAGGTTTAAAATATTTTTACCACCTTATTCTGTATTGTTTTTTAAAAAATGGGAAAGTATGAATGTTATAAAAGATGCATTTAAGTTTAAAGAATATGCTTTAAGTGAGCTTTTAAAGCTTAAAAATGTTGAAATTTATGATTTTCAGGTAGATAAAAATATAACTCATAATTTGAATTTATATCTAGATTTGGGACATTATAATTACAAAATAAATACTTGGATGTTGGAGCAAATGAGAGATTATAAATACTTAGTAACCAATGAAAATTATAAGAGTTTAATTGAGGATTTAAAAAATCAAGTATATGAATACCAATTACCTGATTTTATAACTCAAGAAAATTTTAAGAAGGAATAAGTTTGGATTCATTACAACAACTAAAATGTAAAAAATTAGCCGATGAGATAGCCGATGAGATAGCCTTAACCCCACTTTTATATAATGCCATAAAAGATACCGAAAGAGAGATTTTTGTCCCTATAAATGCTCATGCGTATAGTCTTGATGCTCAGCCAATAGATGCAAATCAGTGGATTAGTTCTCCTTTGACTGTTGCAAAAATGACAATGGCTTTAGAGTGTGAAAATGTTGATAATATCCTTGAAGTAGGGTGTGGGAGCGGCTATCAGTCTGCTATATTATCAAAATTGGGACATAGAATTTTTAGCATAGAACGGATACAAAAATTAGCTAATGAGGCAAAAAAAAGATTTGATATTTTGAAAATAAAAAATGTTCATGTTCGTTTTGATGATGGCAATAATGGCTGGAGAGCATATGCTCCTTATGATAGAATTTTACTTTCAGCAGCTACAGCTAGTGTGCCTGAAAGGCTTTTTGAACAGCTAAAAGTTGGTGGTGTTTTAGTTGCACCAATTGAAAAAAATGGTAAACAATATATTACTAAATTTATAAAACATGGTGAAAAAGATATAGAAGTTTTACAATCTGATGAGTGTTTGTTTGTACCGTTATTAAATAATGTTCAAAGTTTGTAATTTAACTATAAAAAGTATTATTAACGTGAAATTAATATAATATTAATTTCACATTGGATAAAATCCCATTTTTTAAAAAAAATAATATAATAATAACGAAAATAAGGTCTATAATGGATGTGTTAGTTAAAAATAAAAAATATTATCTTTTGTCTATCGCTTCAGTGGTTTTTTTGCCTGTGGCGGTGATAGCGGCGGTGGAACAAACCACTACTCCTTTAGCTATATATGGTGATTATAGCAATAAATCCAATGTCTTATCATATACTACTACACAAGTTTCACCAAAATATATAGCGTCAACAGAATATGTAGCCCCGCTAACTATAAAATCAGTTGAGTATTTAAAATCTGTAGAAAAATCAGTTCAATCCTGGATTGCTAATCTAATTCAACAAAAACTATTAGAACAACGTATTTATAAAAATTCAGAATACAATGGTCTTAGGTTTGGTAATATAAATATTGAAAAACTAGAAAAATATGCAAAAAATGGATATATAAATGATGAACACTTGTCTCATGGTGTTGTGATTATCGATGATCTTGCCTATAAGAGTAAAAGTTTCGGAGATAGGCTCGTTGTTGTTAATGGAGAACAATCTAGCTATCACTCTCATGGAACAATGGTTGCTTCTGTATTAAATAGATATGCAAAACAAGGAATAAAATTTTATTCTTATAATGCAGATGGTTACTCTGGGAGTATTAATCCTCGTAGTGAGTATTTTACTCATGCTCACAAACATGGGCTTAGGATATTTAGTCATTCATGGGGAAGCAGACCTACGGGCTACGGAAGTTATAATATGAATAGTAATATTATTAAATATGCTAAAGAGGATAGTGTGTTTGTTTGGGCTGCAGGAAATGAATATAAAGATTTTGGAACACCGGAGTCAATGTATCCTACTATAGATGATGATGCTAGAAATGGTTGGATAAGTGTTGCCGATGTTAAGTTTTCAGGTTCTAATCCTGGGAGAGAACGCATGATATACAGCGAAAAAAGTGCCTCAAACTATATAGGAGAAGAAGCTAAAACTTGGGGTATAGCAACCCAGGGATTTTATGCAATTTGGATAAAAGATAAAGAAAAGGATAAGGTTAATCATAGAATCCAAGTAGCTGGAACATCTGGTGCGACACCAAGAGTTTCAGCGATTGCTTCAAATGTATGGCAAAAATTTCCATGGATGGACAACCATTTGGTTGTTGTGAGTGTTCTTTCTACTGCTGATGATGCTGAAACTTATAGACCATGCAATAATGATTCTACAAAAATGTGTGGAGATGTTACTACTAAGCCTAATAAAAAATTTGGATGGGGGCTTTTAAATAAAGAAAGAGCTTTGAATGGTCCTGCTAGATTTGATAAACTACTTTTAACAAATAAGGATGCGATATCAACAACAGATAATGAGATGTATTATAAAGATGGTAAAGAAAGTCAATATAAAAATCAACGCGATTTACTTGTTGTAAATTTTGATTATAGAAACTACATAGATAAAAGTAAGTTAACTTGGGATAATGATATAGCTGGCGATGCCGGGATCTTGAAGAAGGGAACTGGGTCTTTATACCTAAGTGGCAAAAACACATATGCTGGTAAAACTATAATAGAAGATGGTATTTTGGGTATCGGCGACTCTTTAAATTCACAAGTTTATATTTTGCAAAAAGGAACTTTGCTTGCAAAAAACAATTCGGATCGTAGCATAAATAAAAAAGTTATTTTAGGCACAACAAATCAAAATAACTATTCATTAGTTAATAAAGGTTCTTTAAATGTTTATGGAAATGGATTAACTATAAATGGAGATTATGAAGGAAAAGAAAATTCTAGAATAGTTATAGATATAGATAAGTCTAATTTAGAAGTTAAAGGGAAAATGAGTCTAGCTGATAATAGTAAACTTGTTGCAGATGTTGAAACATTTACAAGTGATATGTCACGTGAAGTCAAAACAAGAAAAGTTGTTGAAGCCAATGAAATAAGTGCAAACCGAGATAAAATTATTAGTTTAAAATCAGACAATATTCCTTACTTGGATGTTTCTAATTTTGACATTCAAAATAAAAGTATTAGCGTAAGCTATAAAAGAAATAGCTCGATTAAAGTTTTGCAAAAAATTAACTATACTCCAGCAGCAGCTATGAATACTGCTAATAATTTTGAGGATATTGCAGGAATAATTGATTCTAGTGATTTGTATAACAATACCGCTTTTAGTGCTAAAATTAAAAGCATATTTAAAATGAGTCCTTATGTTCTTCCTGCTGCATTTGATTCTCTTTCTGCTGAAATTTATTCATCATCTCAAGATATTTTATTTAAACAAAATAGATTATTAAATAAAAAAGTAAGCAACAGGATTATGGATTCTTTTGGCGATACAAGTGATAAAAATAACTTTTATGTTGATGGAATTTTTGGAGAAACATCTATAAACAAAAAAGGATTTGCTAGCGCAAAAGCAAATACAAAAGGTGCTATGTTTGGTGCTGATACTAAAAAAATAGATAATACTTTAATTGGTGCCGTCATTGCTCAAAATAAATCAGAGGCTAAATTCTCAAAAAATGCAGGCGATATAGATATAGATTCTATGGGTATTTTTGTATATGGTATGTATGATTTTGACCATTTGTATTTATCCAGTGTGCTTGGTTTTGATAGTTCAAGAGTGAAAGTAAATAGAGATATCTTAGATGTGAATTCTAAAGTAAAATATAATAGCAAAGATTATAGTTTATACACAGAACTTGGAAAGAATTTTAAAATAGATGAGCTTTATATAAATCCATATATCGGGTATTCTTTTAATAAACTTGTCCGTGGATCTTTTGAGGAGAAGGAGGCTCTTGGTATAAGTGCTGATTCTAAAAGCTATAACTCTTCTTCGTTGGTCGCAGGATTTAGAGCAAATGCAAAAATAGATAGTTTAAATTTAAGTGCAAATATTGCTCATATGTATGATGTAAAACCAAATGATTTTGGTTTTAATGCATTTTTTGTAGATGGACAAAATAATGCAGTAAGTTTAGCAAAAATAAAAGGAGCTAAACAGTCAAGAAATATATCTTGGTTGGGATTTGGAATTTCTTATTCATTGTTAGATGGTTTGATGTTGCAAACTAGTTATGATCTGTCTATTCAAGATAAGAAAAAAGATAGTAGTATTTTTACTGTAGGCGCAACTTATAAGTTCTAAAATTTTAAGTGATTAGATATTTTTATCTAATCACACTAATTTGTATCAAAAAGACTTTTCTCTTCCCTCTTTATCTTAAAACTTTTTCTTAAAAGAGGGGTTGGTCCATATTTTTGTATCGCTTCTAAATGTGCTTTTGTGCCATACCCTTTGTGCTTTTTATAACCGTAGTTTGGATATACATTATCTAAAAGCTCCATGCTCTTATCTCTACTTACCTTTGCCAAAATACTAGCTGCGCTTACCTCTTTTATAACACTATCTGCTTTTATAATTGTTTTTATATTTGTTTTATAATCAGTATTTCCATCAAAAATTAACTCATAATCTTTAAAGTATCGTTTAAAACACATCAAAGCACTTTTTAGACATTTGCTAAGCCCCAACTCATCAATTTGAGAGTTTGAAAAGTATATTATTAGGTATTTTGAGTTTTTGATTATTTTATCAAAAAGTTCTTCTCTTTTTTTAGGGCTTAATTTTTTTGAGTCATTAAGCCCTTTTATGTCTTTTAGTAAAACACAGCCAGCAATCACCAAGTCCCCAGCTAAGGCGCCACGACCGGCCTCATCAATCCCGCATATTTTTAATGATTTACTTTGCAAAATCAAAAATTTCTTTTATGCTATTTTGATTGTAAACATCATTCATTTTTGCTCTTTTTGAGTTTTCAAAGGCATTTTGAATGATTTTTTCTAATGTATTGTTGTCTATATTTAATTGTTTTAGACTAGTTGGAGTGTTTATTTTGTCAAACCACTCTTTTAGTGAGGTTATGCCATCTTTTGCTGATTCTTTATTAAAAATTTCTTTAGCAAATCTCTTAAAAGCATCTAAATTTTGATCCTTATACCACATCATCCAAGCAGGCATTATGACTGATAAACCAGCTCCGTGAGGACAGTCTGTTATAGCACTCATTGCATGTTCTATCATATGATTTGGAAAATAAAACTTATCGACCCCCAGTTGAGACAGTCCATTAAGCGACATTGTTGCAGCCCAAGCAAACTCAGCTCTTGCATTATAATCATCTGGGTTTTTAAGTAAAATTTCTGTATTTTTTATTATGCTTTTGATATTTGATTCTATATACATCCTTGTTATTGTTGGGTGGTATGTAGCTGTAAAATACCCCTCTATGCAGTGTGCTATAACATCAGCCGCCGAATATGCTAAATACTCTTTACTTACAGTTTTATGTAAATCCGGGTTTACTACAGATAATGTTGGAAATGTAACCGGCGATGAAAATGAATATTTTTGATTTGTTATGTCATTTGTTATAACGCTTCCGCTGTTCATTTCACTACCGGTTGCAGCTAAAGTTATTATGTCAAAAATTTTAAGTGCTGTTTTTGGCTTTGTATTTGTGAAAAAATCCCAGACATCACCATCATAACAGGCTCCAGCTGCCACAGCTTTTGCGCTATCTAAAACAGAACCACCACCAATAGCTAAAATACTATCCACGTTTAGTTCTTTTGCTACATTTATCGCTTCTTTTACTTTGCTTAAGATAGGATTGCTTTTTATTCCGCCTATCGCTTCATACTTTATGTCGTTTTCATTCAGGCTATTTGTTGTTGTATCAAAAAGTCCGTTTTGTTTTATTCTCTCACTACCATATAAGATTAATGTTTTTTTGACATTAAAATCTTTCATGTATTTACCAATTTGTTTTTCTTTATCTATCCCAAACTCAATTTTTGTTGGGTTGCAAAAACTAAAATTTTTCATTTATAATCCTTAAATTTGATTTACTTCACTACTTCTTGCATTATACACAAACCAGCTTAGTAAAGTAAAAAGTATGACAAAGCCACAGGCTGAAATAATTATAAAATAAGTGCCAAAAATGCTATTTTCTGTAATGTTTTTTAACTCATTTATATTGTGAAGAGTGATCAAAATTCCTGTCATAATCCACTCAGTCATTTTTTTCTCCTGCAAATTCTTCATATGTTCATTTCTTCTAGTGGTAACTTTTTCAATTCTTGATGGAGCTTTTTGTATTTTTAATTGTTTGTTTAAATGCATTGCTGCTTTTGGAAAATATAAACTATCACTTAAAGCTTTCATTCTACTTGGAGCCACTCCATCAATCAAGCTCATCCTTGCAATAACAAACCTTCAATTATAAAAATCAATCCAAGAATGAACAATCCAAATTTAGTATTCATGTTTGTCCTTTTTTGTTTGTATCTTTAATTATACTATATGTGTTTTTCATAAGAAAACCCATAGAACCGAAAAATTTTTCCGAAACAGGAGAAAAGCGCCATTAAAAATATCATTAATCACAGACACTCCGCCCACTCCTGTTGTAGTTACTCTTGGGTCATATAGCATTTCAATACCTTTATAATAAGCTCCCCAATACTCAGGTGTATCTTTTGCTTTTTCTTCTGACATATTATTTGTTTTAGCATAATCCTTTGCATTTTCTTGTATAAATTTTATCTCTTCTTGATGTAATTGTCTATTGTTTAGTTGTGCACTAGTATATATGTTATAGCCTAAGTTTGCTCCTTTGTTTTCATCTATTAATCCACCTACTAATATACCTGTTGGTTTAGATTATATCTTTTAAATTGTCATTAAATTTATATATTGGTTTATCTGTAAATTTTCTTTTAAATATAAATTTACATAAGAGAAACTAAATGCCGTTATAAGTGATAATATATGTTTTAGTATTTAGTTTCTCTTTAAATTTAACTATTTAGTATAATAGCTTCTTATCTTTTCATCTGCACTTATATCATATTTCTTATTTGGATAGTAGATATTAAGTCTTTTCATCTTGTTTATATCTATGTTTTTAATTACAATAGAATCTATCATTTGTTTTATACCATTCATATAATTTAAATGTAAATTTTCAAATTCTTCGTTGGTTGAGTTTTCTTTTGTAAACTCAAACTTATATTGAATTACAATAGCATCTTCTTCTCCATTTTTATTATAATATGGGCATGTTGTATCATAATAAGCAAAGCTATGATAATCTAGCTCTTTTCTATATATTAAACTTGTATAACATTTTAATCCTGCTACATAATTAATATATCTCATACCACTAGCTCTATACTTTAACTCATCTTCATTAAAAGACATCCCTAAATAATGTTTATAAGAAGATTTTGGGTTTGTGAGTAGATCATGAATTAACTCTTTAGGGGTTTTATTATAAAGTGTAGACAAGGTATTAAATTTTGGATCATAAATACTAAAAGTATATACTCTTGCACTTTCTTTCATTCTACCATCATTTAAAATATTTGGAATTTCTCTAAAAAAATATATCTCATTATATTTAGTATTGATACCATTAAAATATGATTTAAATTTATGCTCAGGATAAGAGTTTGGAATATTAAAAGTAAAATAAGGACTTGTTGCTTTTTCATTTGGATTTAAATCTATATTGGTATAAAAGTTTTTTACCTTATTATCTGCATTTATATCATACTTTTTATCTGGATAATACATTCCTTGTTTTATCATTCTATCTTTATCTATATCATAAATTTCTAAAGAGTCAAATATCTCTTTTACATCTTGTTTAAATGCATAATTCATTTGTTGTGGAGTGTAGTTTTTTGTGCTTGATTGTTTAGAACCTTCTAACACTGTTCCACCAGCCGTAAAGACAAAGTCATAGTGAATTCTTATAAGTGTCTCTTTTCCATTTATGTCATAATATGGACAAATGGTATCATGATTTTTATTTCCTAAACCCATGCCTATATTTTTAGAATAAGTATAAGTATAGCATTTAAGCCCTGCTATATAATCAATATATCTTTTATAATATTCTGTTCTTGATTCTATATCATCTTCTAAATCAAAGTCACTTAAGGGAGCATTGATATAATAATCATAGTGTGTTTTATGTTTAGACAATAAATCATATACTAGCTTGTGTCTTTCTTTTGTTTTATTAAGCTCATATGAAAATATCCTTATATCCTCATTCATCATATTTGGGATGTCTCTATCAAATACAACAAGCTCTTCATCAAATCTATAATAGCCATTGAAAGGTGGCTTCTTAATATCACTTCTAGCCATAGCTGAAAATTTTCTATTTATACTATAAACTCTTGTATCATCTTGCATAATAACTTCCTTGCCATTAACAGGAAGGTCATTAATGCATCCACTAAAAAATATTGTTACGATTATAAATAAAATTATCTTTTTCATTCTCTATACCCACATACTACACCAATATTTTCATAATCCTCACATATATATGAACTATGTGGAGAATCAGATGTAAAAAGCTTAAATATATTTATTAAATTTAATCTATCTAATATATCTGCTTGTTTGTTTACCCCTTTATTTCCACCTAAACCCTCTCCTACAAAATCACCATCTTTAACTACAGAGTTATACTTATAACCCAATCCTCCTTCAGATGGTTTATTTGCGATTAAATCGCTCATATCTTTTGCATTTACAGGCGAACCAAATGATGAAAAACTTGGTTTACGTTTACCATCTTCTATCTTCATAAAACCTCCTTCATATTTATTAATATATTTTATTCCACTTTTACCAAGCAAATTTGCTTGTGAATGAAAGGCAAAGTTAACCTCTTCACCTCCTCTGCCTTCTATTGTGTCTTTAATAAATCTTCCCGTTTGCTTTGCAATACCTGTTGACCAAAGACCTGCTTTATCAACTAATGATTCTAGTAAGTCTGGCATAAATCCATATGTTGGGTTATAAGCCACATTTAATTCTACTGGTTTATCTGTTGTTGCTTTGGATTGTCCTGTTTGTTCTAGACCATTTATTATAGCATTAATTTCTGGATTTAAAATTCCATTTACTGAGTTTTGAGAGGTAACTGTAACTTTTGAGATGGTGACTGGTTTTTTAGATATATAAAGCCCTAAACCTTTTAATTTTTTTCTTCCTTTTTCATCTAATCTTTTATAGAATTTAGATTTTTCTATCTCTGTATAGTCTTCTTCTTTGAATTTAGGAGACTTTCCATTTATAATCTGCAATACTCTATGCTCAGAATCAGCTGTTCCTGTAAGTACAGGTAAATTTGCAAGTAAACCCCCTCGTCCATTGTTTGGAAGTATTCCAAGGGTTGCTGTAGCTAACACATTTAATGCCTTTCCAAAAGCTGCTTCTACTTTATTATCGCTATATTCATCTGGAAGGGTTGAGGCTACTATGTTCATATTTTTATTCATATTCTCATAATCATGTTTCATCTGCTCTCTTCCCTCTTTGCTAAGTAGTCTTGTATCTAAGCTAGCATCTACCTTAGAGTTGGTTTGTGAACTATATAACTCATTTGATAGTTTAGATGTATCTGTGTTTAGTCTTTGTAAATCATCTGAGTTAGCTTTATCAAGTATTGTTATACTTCCTTTACCTAGTGTAGCTAGAGTTTTAGAGTTATTCATATTTAGTGAGTTTGATTGGTTATAACCTAGTGATGAGATAGTATTAGATACACCATTTACTTTATTGTTTAGACTATCTTTGCTATCACTATCTGATAATGCTAAATTTTTATTATCTTTATCGTTTAAATTATCTTTATTATCTTTTGAGCTTAGATTTAAATTTATGCCTATTGATTTAGAACTATTGTAATTAGTATTTGATAGGTTTTCAAAGGTAAGAGTATTTGTTTTAAAGTTTAGCTTTTTATTATCTATAAAGTTAGCTTTATCATCAAATTTACCACTAGCTATTAGCGAACCTTTTAAATGGGTATTGTTTTTAACATCTATATTTACATTAGTTCCTGTTAAAGATGTTAATACACTTTGCTTATTTAATCCTATAGAGTTATTTATATTAAAGCCTGTATTTGCTGAAGATGCTTCGTTTACTTCTATACTTGGAACCCTATTGGCTTTTGCATTATCTCCTTTAAATCCTACTCCTGTATTTACATTAAAGCCTTTATTGCTATAAGTATATTCATCTTGTAAAGATATTACATCTAAGTTGTTTCCTACATTTAAATTTAATGTATCATTAGCTCTTAGAGTTGCTCCTTTAAATAAAGCATCATTTGCTACATCTATATTTATATTGTTTGATTTTAAATTTGAGTTATTAAATGTTGAAGAGCTAGAGTCATATCTACTTTGTCCATAACTAAGTAAAGCAGATCCTCCTCCACCTCCATACATAGTAAAGTTTACACTACCATTTGTTGATTTAGTATTTTTATTAGTAGAGCCAAAGTCATTACTTGCACTTATATCTAAATTATGAGTATTTATATTAAGCTCATCTTTGGCTATAAGATTACTTCCTTTTATAATTGTATTTGTATTTAGTTTTTTGTTTGTGTTTAAGCTTCTGCTTAAATTTTGGAATTTGGTTAAATTTAGATTATTTAAATTTAGAGTTTAGCTTATATTTAAACTCTCATATAAGTTTAAATATGAATTTAGTTGTTGGTTTACTTGTAAATTTTCTTTTAAATATAAATTTGCATAAGAGAAACTAAATGCCGTTATAAGTGATAATATATGTTTTAGCATTTAGGTTCTCTTTAAATTTAACTATTTGATATAATAGCTTCTTATCTTATCATCTGCATTTATATCATACTTTTTATTTGGATAGTAGATATTAAGTCTTTTCATCTTGTTTATATCTATGTTTTTAATTACAATAGAATCTATCATTTGTTTTATACCATTCATATAATTTAAATGTAAATTTTCAAGTTCTTCGTTGGTTGTATGAAATTTACTAAATTGAAATTTATGCTCAACCACAATAGCATCTTCTTCTCCATTTTTATTATAATATGGGCATGTTGCATAATAATAAGTATAATTGTGATAATTTATCTCTTTTGTATATTTTAAACTTGTATAGCATTTTAATCCTGCTATATAATTAATATATCTGCCTCCTGTGTATTTATATCCATTACTACTAAGCTCATCTTCATTAAAAGACATCCCTAAATAATGTTTATAAGAAGATTTTGGGTTTGTGAGTAGATCATGAATTAACTCTTTAGGGGTTTTATTATAAAGTGTAGATAAGGTATTAAATTTTGGATCATAAATACTAAAAGTATATACTCTTGCACTTTCTTTCATTCTACCATCATTTAAAATATTTGGAATTTCTCTAAAAAAATATATCTCATTATATTTAGTATTGATACCATTAAAATATGATTTAAATTTATACTCAGGATAAGAGTTTGGAATATTAAAAGTAAAATAAGGACTTGTTGCTTTTTCATTTGGATTTAAATCTATATTGGTATAAAAGTTTTTTACCTTATTATCTGCATTTATATCATACTTTTTATCTGGATAATACATTCCTTGTTTTATCATTCTATCTTTATCTATATCATAAATTTCTAAAGAGTCAAATATCTCTTTTACATCTTGTTTAAATGCATAATTCATTTGTTGTGGAGTGTAGTTTTTTGTGCTTGATTGTTTAGAACCTTCTAACACTGTTCCACCAGCCGTAAAGACAAAGTCATAGTGAATTCTTATAAGTGTCTCTTTTCCATTTATGTCATAATATGGACAAATGGTATCATGATTTTTATTTCCTAAACCCATGCCTATATTTTTAGAATAAGTATAAGTATAGCATTTAAGCCCTGCTATATAATCAATATATCTTTTATAATATTCTGTTCTTGATTCTATATCATCTTCTAAATCAAAGTCGCTTAAGGGAGCATTGATATAATAATCATAGTGTGTTTTATGTTTAGACAATAAATCATATACTAGCTTGTGTCTTTCTTTTGTTTTATTAAGCTCATATGAAAATATCCTTATATCCTCATTCATCATATTTGGGATGTCTCTAAGAATAAAAACAGTATCATCAGGATTATACATCTCGCTTGTTTCAAAAGGATAATTTGGATAAGAGTTAGGGATTGTAAAAGCAAATTTTGGTGCACTTAATTTAGTATTTGGTCCTACTTCTATATAATGAGATTTGTAAGAACATCCACTAAAAAATATTGTTACGATTATAAATAAAATTATCTTTTTCATTCTCTATACCCACATACTACACCAATATTTTCATAATCCTCACATATATATGAACTATGTGGAGAATCAGATGTAAAAAGCTTAAATATATTTATTAAATTTAATCTATCTAATATATCTGCTTGTTTGTTTACCCCTTTATTTCCACCTAAACCCTCTCCTACAAAATCACCATCTTTAACTACAGAGTTATACTTATAACCCAATCCTCCTTCAGATGGTTTATTTGCGATTAAATCGCTCATATCTTTTGCATTTACAGGCGAACCAAATGATGAAAAACTTGGTTTACGTTTACCATCTTCTATCTTCATAAAACCTCCTTCATATTTATTAATATATTTTATTCCACTTTTACCAAGCAAATTTGCTTGTGAATGAAAGGCAAAGTTAACCTCTTCACCTCCTCTGCCTTCTATTGTGTCTTTAATAAATCTTCCCGTTTGCTTTGCAATACCTGTTGACCAAAGACCTGCTTTATCAACTAATGATTCTAGTAAGTCTGGCATAAATCCATATGTTGGGTTATAAGCCACATTTAATTCTACTGGTTTATCTGTTGTTGCTTTGGATTGTCCTGTTTGTTCTAGACCATTTATTATAGCATTAATTTCTGGATTTAAAATTCCATTTACTGAGTTTTGAGAGGTAACTGTAACTTTTGAGATGGTGACTGGTTTTTTAGATATATAAAGCCCTAAACCTTTTAATTTTTTTCTTCCTTTTTCATCTAATCTTTTATAGAATTTAGATTTTTCTATCTCTGTATAGTCTTCTTCTTTGAATTTAGGAGACTTTCCATTTATAATCTGCAATACTCTATGCTCAGAATCAGCTGTTCCTGTAAGTACAGGTAAATTTGCAAGTAAACCCCCTCGTCCATTGTTTGGAAGTATTCCAAGGGTTGCTGTAGCTAACACATTTAATGCCTTTCCAAAAGCTGCTTCTACTTTATTATCGCTATATTCATCTGGAAGGGTTGAGGCTACTATGTTCATATTTTTATTCATATTCTCATAATCATGTTTCATCTGCTCTCTTCCCTCTTTGCTAAGTAGTCTTGTATCTAAGCTAGCATCTACCTTAGAGTTGGTTTGTGAACTATATAACTCATTTGATAGTTTAGATGTATCTGTGTTTAGTCTTTGTAAATCATCTGAGTTAGCTTTATCAAGTATTGTTATACTTCCTTTACCTAGTGTAGCTAGAGTTTTAGAGTTATTCATATTTAGTGAGTTTGATTGGTTATAACCTAGTGATGAGATAGTATTAGATACACCATTTACTTTATTGTTTAGACTATCTTTGCTATCACTATCTGATAATGCTAAATTTTTATTATCTTTATCGTTTAAATTATCTTTATTATCTTTTGAGCTTAGATTTAAATTTATGCCTATTGATTTAGAACTATTGTAATTAGTATTTGATAGGTTTTCAAAGGTAAGAGTATTTGTTTTAAAGTTTAGCTTTTTATTATCTATAAAGTTAGCTTTATCATCAAATTTACCACTAGCTATTAGCGAACCTTTTAAATGGGTATTGTTTTTAACATCTATATTTACATTAGTTCCTGTTAAAGATGTTAATACACTTTGCTTATTTAATCCTATAGAGTTATTTATATTAAAGCCTGTATTTGCTGAAGATGCTTCGTTTACTTCTATACTTGGAACCCTATTGGCTTTTGCATTATCTCCTTTAAATCCTACTCCTGTATTTACATTAAAGCCTTTATTGCTATAAGTATATTCATCTTGTAAAGATATTACATCTAAGTTGTTTCCTACATTTAAATTTAATGTATCATTAGCTCTTAGAGTTGCTCCTTTAAATAAAGCATCATTTGCTACATCTATATTTATATTGTTTGATTTTAAATTTGAGTTATTAAATGTTGAAGAGCTAGAGTCATATCTACTTTGTCCATAACTAAGTAAAGCAGATCCTCCTCCACCTCCATACATAGTAAAGTTTACACTACCATTTGTTGATTTAGTATTTTTATTAGTAGAGCCAAAGTCATTACTTGCACTTATATCTAAATTATGAGTATTTATATTAAGCTCATCTTTGGCTATAAGATTACTTCCTTTTATAATTGTATTTGTATTTAGTTTTTTGTTTGTGTTTATTAAGATATTTGAAGCTTTTACATTTGAAGGTGTAGAGATATTAGTAGTTGATTTAGTATTTGATTTTTCTCCATTTATATCCGCACTTATTCCTGCAGAAAAGCCGTAGGTTGCACTTGAAGCTGCAGCAGCAGCTGCTTGAGAAGCTATGGCTGTTGTTTTAGTGGCTAGATTTATAGTTGCAGCACCTATATTTGCTAGATAGTATTTTTCTTGTGATTTTAGATTATCTATTATATCTACCAAATCCTCTATATCACTATAATCAACTCCAATCTTTTTGTTTTTATAATCATTTTTTAATTCGCCTAATTTATTTTCTAATTTTTTTACTTCTTTTTTATACTTAGTATAATTACTCTTTGTCTGTTTTAATTGCTTAGCGGCTTCTTGAGCTTGCATTACAGCAGTTGCTATCTCCACATATTCATTTTGAGCAGTGAGACTTAAAGAGGCTTTTAAATGCTCTTCTTTTATGCTTTTATCTTTAGTATCGGTTGAGTTAAGTATATTTACATCTCCAATCTTTGAGTTTAAAACTACATTACCACCAGCTTTTAAATTACTTCCTTTTATATTTAAATCATCAAGAGAGTTAGCTATAATATTCTCTTTAGCAATTAAATTTGAAGAAAGATTTAGCGTATCTTTTAGTATTTTTGCCTCTTTATCATAACTTGCCTCTGCTATTTGTGCTTTTACTTTTGTATCAAATTTTTTCAATTCCTTAATATCATTTTTAATTTGATTAACTAAATTTGATACCTTAACCTCTGCTTTTTTATCTAAGGTTTGCTTATTTGAGTTATCAACGCTTGGAAGTATATCTATTTTACCAGTATCAGCTTTAATGTATATATTTTTATCCGAGTTTAAATTTGACCCAACTAGAGCTGCACTACCGCTATCTATAATTGTATTACCCTTAGAAACTAAAAGACTTTCTTTGCTTTTAGATTTTACTAACTCATCTTCGTGAAGTTTTTGCGAGTATAGAGGTGTAATGTCCATACCTACTAAGTTTAATGCACCTAGTGGATTAAACTTAGTTTTTTTACTATAATTTACATTTTTTTCTAATTCTTGCCTAGAGGAGATCAATACATCATTTAAGGCTTTAAGCTCTATATCGCCAGCACTTAATACCTCACTTGCTAATATATTTATATCTTTTTTTGAGTTTAAGACTATATTTTTAGCCTCTGTTTGAAGCTTTGTACTATGTAAGTTTAAATTATCATTTGAGTTTAAACTCACACTTCTACTAAATCCTCCAAATCCTTTTTTATTTGTGTAGTGAAGCTCTTTAATTGCATAATCTTTTGCTAAGAGATTTATATCATTTTTGGCATTTGCTACTATATTATCTTTTGCTTTAATACTAGTTGCTTCTAAATTTATATCATTATTAGAGTTTAAGAGTATATTTTTAGCTTTTAGTAAAGAAGAGTTTACACTTTCTTTATAGCTCATATCTCTTGTTGTTTTAGAGCTAAAAAAACCTTTCGAATGAGTTTGTATATCTTTATACCTTATACTATTTAAAGCAGTTATATTTAGGTTTTTATCTGCATTGATACCTATAATATTATCTGCTTTTAAATTGCTAGCCTCTATGTTTACATCTTTATTTGAAGAGATTATGATATTGTTTGCATTTAAATTTGAACTAAGATAGTCTGTATTTTTGGTTTTATAAAAATTGCTACCTCCTTCACTATTAAATTCATCTTTTAACTCTTTAGAGTTTATATCTATATTTCCTGTTATAGTAGATAATCTTATGGTGTTTTTTGCTTCAAGGTTGCCAGCTATGTCTTTAATATCTTTTTTTGCATTTATTATTAAGTTGTTATTTGTTGCAATTATAGATGATGGTTTGCTTATTTGAGTATATGTTGTGTTATTATAATTATCTCCACTTCTTACTTGCTTAACAAATGTTTCATTTATAACACTTCCATCTTTTGATACAATATTTATATCACCAGCTTTAATGGTTGCACCATTTTTGTTTGCTATATCTTTGTTGGCTATAAGATTAAGTTTTTTATGTGATAGTAATAATCCTGTGTTGTTTACTATAGTATTAGCTTGTAAATTTAAATACTCTTTTGAAATAATGCTTCCGGAGTTTACTAACTTATCTTTTACATCTAGCTTTACATTTTTTGCAGTAATTGTCGCACCATCTATTTTTTTATAATCTTTTGCTAAATAAACGACAGGAACTAATACCTCTTCATTATTTATAACTTTACTTACATACCAAACTATATCCTCTTTTAAATTTGCTAATTGCTCCTGTGTTAGCTCTTTACCTAAGGTTAAACCCAAAATAGAGCTTTGATTTACAGCATTATCCATAAATTTTATATACTGAGCATTTGGATTTGTAAAATAGTTATCATTTATATAAGCTCTTCCTAAATGTCTTCTTAATGCATCACTTACAAGCTTTGTTTCATAAGCTGCATCACCTATACTTTTTATCTTTCTGTCGCCCCTATAGTTTATTTTTTGTAAAAAATAACTACTTCCTAAATAGTTTGATAACTCTGTATAAAGCGGATTTGACTCTATTAAATAGTTTGGATTATTAGGGTTGTGTATAAAAAACGAATATCTATTTTTAGGTAAGTTAAAATCATCTTTTATGGTGTTTACTACTCTATTAAAGTTTGTTTTATCTATGGTATCTAAATTTATATCAGCTTGATTGATTAAACTATCTTTAATGTTTATTTTATTAGATGACAGATTTGTTTTAGTTAGTTTTATATCTAAATTTGGGTTGTAGACTGAATTTTGAACAACGCTATCTATGTTGCCGTTAACTAAACCATCTGTTTTTCCAATTAAATTATTTTTTGCAAATATTAGTGAACCAATTTTAAAAGTTTCTTTTTCCTTGCTTGTTTGTGTCCCTTTATAAAACATTTTATCGCCATGGTCTACACAATGTCCAAGTATTCTATGCTTACAATATCTTTCATTTCTATATACTTCTTTTTCAGTTGTAGTAAGTTTTACTAATTCATGCTCCTGGTTTAATATGTTTTTAGAATTAAAATATATATTATTTCCAGATATTATTTTAGAAAATTCATTATTTATATAATCTACATCAAATTTTATATCCATACCTGAAATAATTTCTGCATTTGGGGATTTTTTGGGAACCACATACATCTCATCTATATATCTAGTAACTAAATTATAATGCGGACCGCCTGTGCTAACTCTTTCCTTTTTTTCTAGATAAGTTCTTTTTCCATCAGAAACTATCTCTTTAGCTTTATCATATTTACCTATGAGGTCTGGTTTATCCGATATATTTTTCAAGCTCTTAGCAAATATATTTATATCTTTATTTTGAGTCTGTATTGTAGCTTTGTCATTTAATATACTTTCAGTTCTTAAACTCTTATCTTTATCCCCTTTGATATTTATATCATTTTTAGCAAATATTATTGCTTTTTCATCTCCTAAATCAACTTTTATTTTATCTGTTTGGTTTATAAGAGAATCTTTAATATATAGGTTTAAATTATTACTTGAATATATTGTGTTATAATTTTTTAAGTTGTTAGATATTATATTTAAATTTGAACTATAATTATTATTGTTTGATGATGCAATAGCTCCATAGTTATCTAAATTTTTGGTATTTATATTCATGTCATATATGGAGTATAACAAAGCTTTGTTTGTTAATTTATCTGTATTTATATCTAAAAAAGCACCTTTTATAGAAACTATATCATCGTTTAACCTTTCATTATTTATATGGTTTTTAGCTTTTAACTTTAAAGTTTTGGATGATATTTGATTGTTGTTTGTTATATAGTCTTTAGCTTCTATAAAAATATCATTATCAGATATTATGTTTGCTTTATTTATAATTGAGTTAGATTGTAGTTTTATGCTGTTTGTTGCCTTTATGGAGTTATCTTTTTGAAGTAAAAGATCACCATCTATTTTTATATCTACATTTTTACCATTAAAATTCGAATTTTGCACTCCGTTTTCTATGCTATTTATTTTAAGATTTAAATCATTTAAAGTGCTAAGTGTAGAGCTAATTGTACTAAACTTTTTGGTTAAGATATTTATATTATTGTTTGCTTCTAGTAGTGAATTATTTAAGCTTAAGATATTAAGCTTGTCTTTTGATTCGATTGTTAAATTTTTAGATGCTAAATTTGAGTTTTTTAAAGAGATAGAATTTGATATAAAACTAATATCACCTTGCCTATATCCATTTTTGTATTTTTTATCTATATCGGCAATATTATAAATAGTGCTATTTTCAAATTCCAAATTTGAAGCATTAAATTTTATATTTTCTTTTGCTTGTGATTTTAATTTAACTCCATTTATATTTTTAGAATCTAGGTTAATATCTTTGTTAGAATATAAAATAACATCGTTAAAACTACTATTTCCATAAATATTTAAATTTATATCTTTATTTGTTGATATTATTTTTGAATTATGTAAATTTAAACTTTGTCCATTAAGCCTTAAATCCCCACTTTGAAGAATTGAGCCTACATCTTTATAATCATCTAACTTTAATGTTAAATGATTTTTACTACTTATTAAACCAGATGTATTTTTTAAAGAATTAACTATTATATTTATATTTTCATTAGAAGATATAGTGCCTTTTGTATTGTCTAAGCTACTTGAGGTTATGCTTATATCTTTTAAGGCGCCAATGTATCCATTTGTATTTAAAATATCACTTGCTTTTATATCCAATAAAGATTTTGATAGCAATTTAGAAGAGTAGTTTTTAGAGTCCATATTTACATCTGATAATATAAGATTTTTTGTAAATATATCTATCTTTCCAGATTCAAGACTTATGCCATTAGCTTTTATATAGTTTTTTGATTTTATAGTTGTTAGTAAATTTGCACCAATATTTGCTTTTATGGCGTTTAAATTTGATGAGTCTATATTGATGTTTGAGTTTTGAGATAAGAGATTTGCTCCATTTAGACTTATATTGTCTGATGTAAGGCTTATATCATTTAGAGCTGCTATCTGCCTAGAGTTATCTAAATTTATAATGTTTGAGTTTATATTTAAATTTCCTTTTGTGGCAACTATGTTGGAGTTTTCAGAATTAAATACATTTGAGTCTATAAAAATATCTTTAGCTTCTATATTTGCTCTGTTTGATTTTATATCGTTTGTATTTATTATATCTATTTTATCTTCTGCTATAATTTTAACACTTTCTTCATTGTCAATAGTTTTGGTTTTTATAGCTATATTTTTACCTGAGTTTATCTGTGAATTCTTAGTGTTTTTAATAAATTTAGAACTTAAATATACGTCATCTTTTGCATAAAAGGTATTTTTGTTTACAACTTTATCTGATTGAATATTTAAACTACCTCTTTTAGCAACCTTTAAATCAGCCTCTATTCCTGAAGCAATCACATTATCATTTATTAATGACTTAGATTTTATCTTTATATCTGTTTTTGAGGCAATTATATCTTTGTTATGAATATTGTTTTTTGCTTCTATATCTATATTTGATCCATATATTGTGTTTGATTCTAAATTGTCATCTGTTTTAATCTCTACTTTTGATCCAGATAGTGCTTTATTTAAAACTATCTTACCTCTAGAGTTTATCTCTAGGTTATTTTGTGCTGATATCTCTCCTTTTAGGTTTACACCAACACCTCTACTTGTACCAATCAATTTTATCCTATTTGCATATATTCCACCAAGAGATGATGAGTCTAGTGAAACCTTGTTAGATTCTGTATCATTTTTTGAAATTATGGTTTCGTTATTGAGAATCTTATTTTTGCCAGTTATTATTTCTAAGTCATTGGCATGTATTTTAGCATTTAACTCTATAGTATTTGCATAGAGCTCTGCTTTATCAACATTTTTAGTATTTAGCCCATCTTTTTCTATCTGTATTAGTCCTTTATCTATCTCATAACTATCTATTTTTTCATTTTTTATACTTGGATTTGCTGTTGTTATAGTCGCTTTTTTTGTATTTATAAACCCTGCACCATTAATATATATACCATTTGGATTTGATATGACTACAGATGCTCTATCTCCTGCAACCTCAGTAAATCCCTCAAGTCTTGTCTTTCTTTTGCTTGTTACCTCATTTAATATTATTTTTGCTGTCTTGCTATTTGCTAAATTTTTATTCCCATATATATATCCAGAGAGTTTTGTGTTCACATCTCTTTTGTTTGAATTATTAAGTATAGCCCCTTTTTTCTCCACATTGTAATTAGAAAATTTATTATGAGATAGTCCTTCGTTGTTTGGCTTAACTATGTTTACTATGGGTACACCATTTCTTGCTTTGTCTAGCGAGGCTCTATTTTTTATAGGAGCGTTTGTGTCTATATCAATACTGCTTGCTAGTAATCCTTGTTGAACTATAAGCATTGAACTTATAATAACAGATACTATCTTTTTAAATACTTGTTTCATTTTTTGCTCCATAATATTTAATAGTTATAAACTATATTAAACCCAAAAAACTTTGAACTATGCTCTTTTGTATAATCTGTATCCCTTAAAGGAATATTATAAAATAGTTCTAAATTTAATCTATCTAAGTATATTCTTGAACCTATACTAGAACCTGTAATTTTTCCAAATATACTATTTTTATCTTTTTTAACATATCCATAATCAACTGCTAAATATGGCATAAATATGGCATCTTTTATTTTGTATTGCACAGATAGCTCGTTTCTAGTATAAAAACCACTGCTTCCGCTAAGCCCTGTATTTTTAAAACCTCTTACGCTATAAATTCCACCCATAGATATCTCATCGCTACCAAAAAGCTCATCATTACTATATTGTCCTCTTAAATAAAAATTATATTTTAGGTAATTGTCTGTATTAAAATATCTATTAAATCCTAAATCAACCACATATTTGTCATAATATATCTTAGCTGAAGCCTCTTTGTCTTTACTTCCATCTACCCCTTTGTGGATTAAAAGCTGACTATAATAATCAAATTCGCCTCCCTTATAGCTGTGTCTAAAACCTATGCCTAAAGATGAGCTAGAGTAACTTTGTAAATCCAGTTTTATATTATTTAAAAAATTTTTTGATTTCTTATTGTCATATCTTAAGATAAACTCCAATGCATGATCAAGTGAATGAAACGTTTTATAAGATAGATTTATACCTTTTGAGTTGTTGCTCCCATCTGTTTTAAATATAGTACCAAACTCATCATTGTTTATCTGTTTGTAGTTTGAATAGTTATAATATATATCAAATAAAAATCTCTCATAGGGAACACTATAACTTATTGACGTTCCAAGCGTATTGTCATTGCTTTTAAATACTTTATTTGTAAAGTTGAGGTTTAGATTTAAAATGTCATTTATTTTAAATGGATTTTCAAGATTAAAATTATTATAGATTTGATATTTACCTGTTTTTTTAAAACCATAATTGTTTGTACCAATATTTCCATAGATTCTATTCTTATCACTACCATTTGAAACTTTAATTATGGTATGTTCATCCAAAGAAGATGGAATTAGCTCCATCTTTAAAGCCTGTGATTGCAGTCTTTCGCCTTGTTGCAAAGCGACCTCTAAATCTCTTAAATTTAATATCCTTCCTTTGTAGCCATTATATAGATTTACCATATTTATATCATCTGCTAAGACTTTTTCTACCTTTCCTTCAAGAATGCTTATATCTAAAACACCATCACTTAAATCTTGGATCTTTAAGTATGCCTTGCTTGTGGTATATCCCTTTTTAATATATTTATTTGTTATCTCATTAGTTAGATTTTTTAAATCACTAATGGTATTGCACCTATTTAGATATCTATCTAGTATCTTATTGATATCTTTAATCTTAAATACCCTAATATCTGAAATATTTATTTTATTAATCTGTATGCAATTTTCACTAAATTTAGAGGTTTTGTTTATATCAAGTAGGTCTATATTATAAAATCTACTTTTATTTTTAGTATCTATTTGCTCTTTATAAATCTGTTTTTGGACAAAATCTTTCTGTTTTTGCTTAACAATGTTTTCAGGGGAGATTGTAGCGCAGGAGGAAGATATGATGGCAAAGATTAAAAACAATAATCTCATGCGGATACCTTTTTTTGTATATTAATATATCTATAAATTTATATACAACTTTTTAGCATTCATATTAATATATTTTTGTTTAAAATATATTAAATTTTTAATAGTCTATTTTAGATTTATAAATCTTATGTGTAGTTTTACGAACTATATTTGTTTACTTGTAAATTTTCTTTTAAATATAAATTTGCATAAGAGAAACTAAATGCCGTTATAAGTGATAATACATGTTTTAGCATTTAGGTTCCCTTTAAATTTAACTATTTAGTATAATAGCTTCTTATCTTATCTTCTGCATTTATATCATATTTTTTATTTGGATAGTAGATATTAAGTCTTTTCATCTTGTTTATATCTATGTTTTTAATTACAATAGAATCTATCATTTGTTTTATACCATTCATATAATTTAAATGTAAATTTTCAAGTTCTTCGTTGGTTGTATGAAATTTACTAAATTGAAATTTATGCTCAACCACAATAGCATCTTCTTCTCCATTTTTATTATAATATGGGCATGTTGCATAATAATAAGTATAATTGTGATAATTTATCTCTTTTGTATATTTTAAACTTGTATAACATTTTAATCCTGCTATATAATTAATATATCTACCCCCTGTGTATTTATATCCATTACTACTAAGTTCATCTTCATTAAAAGACATCCCTAAATAATGTTTATAAGAAGATTTTGGGTTTGTGAGTAGATCATGAATTAACTCTTTAGGGGTTTTATTATAAAGTGTAGACAAGGTATTAAATTTTGGATCATAAATACTAAAAGTATATACTCTTGCACTTTCTTTCATTCTACCATCATTTAAAATATTTGGAATTTCTCTAAAAAAATATATCTCATTATATTTAGTATTGATACCATTAAAATATGATTTAAATTTATGCTCAGGATAAGAGTTTGGAATATTAAAAGTAAAATAAGGACTTGTTGCTTTTTCATTTGGATTTAAATCTATATTGGTATAAAAGTTTTTTACCTTATTATCTGCATTTATATCATACTTTTTATCTGGATAATACATTCCTTGTTTTATCATTCTATCTTTATCTATATCATAAATTTCTAAAGAGTCAAATATCTCTTTTACATCTTGTTTAAATGCATAATTCATTTGTTGTGGAGTGTAGTTTTTTGTGCTTGATTGTTTAGAACCTTCTAACACTGTTCCACCAGCCGTAAAGACAAAGTCATAGTGAATTCTTATAAGTGTCTCTTTTCCATTTATGTCATAATATGGACAAATGGTATCATGATTTTTATTTCCTAAACCCATGCCTATATTTTTAGAATAAGTATAAGTATAGCATTTAAGCCCTGCTATATAATCAATATATCTTTTATAATATTCTGTTCTTGATTCTATATCATCTTCTAAATCAAAGTCACTTAAGGGAGCATTGATATAATAATCATAGTGTGTTTTATGTTTAGACAATAAATCATATACTAGCTTGTGTCTTTCTTTTGTTTTATTAAGCTCATATGAAAATATCCTTATATCCTCATTCATCATATTTGGGATGTCTCTATCAAATACAACAAGCTCTTCATCAAATCTATAATAGCCATTGAAAGGTGGCTTCTTAATATCACTTCTAGCCATAGCTGAAAATTTTCTATTTATACTATAAACTCTTGTATCATCTTGCATAATAACTTCCTTGCCATTAACAGGAAGGTCATTAATGCATCCACTAAAAAATATTGTTACGATTATAAATAAAATTATCTTTTTCATTCTCTATACCCACATACTACACCAATATTTTCATAATCCTCACATATATATGAACTATGTGGAGAATCAGATGTAAAAAGCTTAAATATATTTATTAAATTTAATCTATCTAATATATCTGCTTGCTTATCTATTCCAAACTCAATTTTTGTTGGGCTATAAAAACTAAAATTTTTCATTTATAATCCTTAAATTTGATTTACTTCACTACTTCTTGCATTATACACAAACCAGCTTAGCAGAGTAAAAAGTATAACAAAGCCACAGGCTGAAATAATTATAAAATAAGTGTTAAAAATGCTATTTTCGGTAATGTTTTTTAACTCATTTATATTGTGAAGAGCGATCAAAATTCCTGCCAAAGATGCTAAAAATCCTACAAGTTTAAGTAAAAAAATATGAGGATTTATTGATATAAAAAGTGCTGAAATTGTAATTACTCCAAAGCCAATCATAAGGTATGAAAACTCGCTTTGTTCAAAGTTATATGATAGTGCCAAAAAACCCCATAATAGTGCAATTATAAAAGCAAAAGCAAAATATACCGTTCTTTTGTTGCATGTTTTATACATAAAGCAAACAACACCTTTATCTTCTTTGTTGTAATCCATTTGTTACTCCTTGCTTTACTTGTTTTTGTATTTTAAAATTTAAAAGTTAAACAAAAGCTAAAATTTAATAAAATTATTTAAAGTAATAAAAAATTCAAAAGGAGTAAAAATGCCTTTTATAAATATAAAAATGGCAGGTCCAGAGCCTACCAGCGAACAAAAAGAACAAATCATACAAGAGGTGACAGACACTATGGTTAGGGTTCTTGGAAAAAACAAAGAAAGAGTTATGGTTATGCTAGAAACTTTAAAAGATGATGACATAGGTGTAGGCGGAAAAAGTATAAAAAAGATCAAAGAGGAAAGCAAATGAGTGATTTTAGTAAAGAAGATATAGAAAGAAAAGTTGTTTTGCAAAAAGGTGACGATGCTCCAATTTTTGAGCTTGAAAATCAAGATGGTGTTAAAATAAGCCTTAAAGATTTTGTTGGTAAAAATGTTATTTTGTATTTTTACCCAAAGGATAATACACCTGGTTGCACGACAGAAGCTTGTGAATTTACACAAAATTATGATGAATTTATAAAAAATGATACTGTAATTATAGGCGTAAGCCCTGATTCTGTAAAATCTCATGCAGGTTTTATACAAAAACATAGTTTAAAGCATATATTATTAAGCGATGAAACAAGACAAGTTGCTAAGGATTATGGAGTATGGCAAGTTCGTAAAAACTATGGAAGAGAGTATTTGGGCATAGTTAGAACAACTTTTGTTATAGGAAAAGATGGTAAAATTTTAAAAGTATATAAAAGTGTAAAAGCAAAAGAACATGCTGTAAAGGTTTTAGCTGATATAACCAAAGGTTTGTAAAAATATTTAAAATTAAATTATAAAGTATAGTGTATTAATAATTTTTTGATAGACTATTGATGATTTTATATTTAATGAAAGGTCAAAAATGAATACTTCAGATTTTATCTGGATGGATGGCAAACTTGTAAAATGGGATGATGCTAAGGTTCATGTTCTTACTCATTCTTTGCACTATGCAAATGCTGTTTTTGAAGGCACAAGAGCTTATAAAACAGATAAAGGTTTGGCTATATTTAGACTTAAAGAGCACACTAAGCGTCTTTTGAACTCTGCAAAAATGACAGCTATAAATGTTTCTTATACTCAAAAAGAGCTTGAAGATGCACAAATACAAGTGCTTAAAGCAAATAATTTTGACTCAAATGTTTATATTCGCCCACTTATTTATTTGGGTTATGGTGTGATGGGTGTTTCTCATACAAAAGCACCTGTAAATACAGCTATTGCAGCTTGGGAGTGGGGTGCTTATCTTGGTGAAGATGGTTTAACTAAAGGTATAAAAGTAAAAATTTCTAGTTTTGCAAGAAATTCAATCAAAAGCCAGATGGGCAAGGCAAAGGCTAGTTCTAACTACTTGAATTCTCAAATGGCAAATTATGAGGCAAAAGAGGCTGGATATGATGAGGCTTTACTTTTAGATGAGGATGGTTTTGTTGCTGAGGGTTCTGGCGAGTGCTTTTTTATCATTCAAGATGGTGTATTGATAAGCCCTCCAAATGATAATAGCTTGGTTAGTATAACGCAAGATACGGTTATCAAAATAGCAAAAGATCTCGGCATAGAAGTAAGAAGAGAGCGTATAACAAGAGATCAGGCTTATACGGCCGACGAGGCATTTTTTACTGGAACGGCGGCAGAAGTTACTCCGATAAGCAATATAGATGCTAGAATTATCGGCAGCGGGGTAAGAGGTGAAATTACTAAAAAAATTCAAGATGCGTATTTTGATGTGGTTTATGGACGCAATGAAAAATACGCATCATTTTTAACTTATATTTAATAAAAAAGGAAATAAATGCCAGCAGATTTAAACGATTATTTTAATAAACGCAAAGGCTCTAGCCAAAACGATAATAACTCAAATGATGATGAGCCAAGAAGACAAAGACCGAATTTCAAAGGTCCTAAGTTGCCAAATGGGGTTGGAAAATTTGGAGTATTTGCATATATAATTATTGCTATTATTGCTATTATTGCAATAGCTCAGCCATTTGTCATAATAAATTCTGGTGAGGTTGGTATAAAATCAACCGCCGGTAAGTATGAACCGCTCCCACTTCAACCAGGATTTCACTTTTTTGTGCCTTTGATTCAAAGAGTTGCAGTAGTTGATACTAGAGTTAGACTTATAAACTATACATCTGGTGAAGACATGGGTGAAAGCAATATAAAGACATTTGGTGGATCAAATGTTGGGATTATAAGAAAAAACTCAATATCTGTTCTTGATGCTAGAAACTTACCGGTTAGTATAGATATAACTGTTCAATATCGTTTAAATCCCGAAAATGCACCTCAAACAATAGCATCTTGGGGTTTTAGCTGGGAGAGCAAGATAGTTGATCCTGTTGTTAGAGATGTTGTTAGAAGTGTAACAGGAAAATATACAGCAGAAGAGCTTCCTACAAAAAGAAATGAGATAGCTATACAAATAGACCAAGGCATAAGAAAAGATATTGATGCTCAGCCAAATAGACCTGTTGAGTTACTTACAGTTCAGCTTAGAGAGATTATATTGCCAGCTAAGGTTAAAGAGCAAATAGAAAGAGTTCAAATAGCAAAGCAAGAGGCTGAAAGAACAAAATATGAGGTTGAAAGAGCTAATCAAGAGGCGTTAAAACAAGCAGCTTTGGCAGAGGGTTCCGCAAAGGCGGCTATCATAAATGCAAAAGCAAAAGCGGATGCCGTTAAGATAGAAGCAGAAGCTCATGCTTATGCAAATAGAGAGATTGCCAAGAGTTTAGATAATAATTTGTTAAATTTAAAACAGATAGAAACACAGGCTAAATTTAATGAAGCCTTGCGTGAAAACAAAGATACTAAAATTTTCTTAACTCCAGGTGGGGCTGTGCCAAATATTTGGGTTGATACAAAAGATAAGGCTACTCAGAGTTCTATAAATCATTAAATTTGATAAGAATTAGGAAAATATGTGAGCAATATAAATATAAATCGGAGTAGGGCATCAGGACTTATTCTGTGTGTGGTTCAAGAGTGTAAAAGTAAATATTTTTTAATTTTTGCTTATATGAATCAAGAATTTTTTAATTTAAGTATAAAAACAAGATTTGCTCACTATTTTTCTAGAACTAGAAATAGAATGTTGAAAAATATAAACAAAAGTAAATTGATAAGATGCTAGAAAATATAAAACATACTATATTTTTTATTTTTAAAAATGCAACTTTGATAGATTATCTTTCCTATGGCTGGATTTTTCTTGCTTTTATTTTCATGGTTGTATTAAGTATTTTTTTTACTATAAAATGGTATTGGCAAATAGGCTTTTTGGTTTTTTTTGCTAGTTTTGTTGGATTTTTTATTGGTCTTTATTTTGCAAATATCAATTTAAATAAAATTTTAAGAAATGTTGATATTTCAGAGATTAAGACAAAGCAACTCAAGTACTCTAATACACTAATATTGGATTTAAATATAACTAATAAATCAAAACATAAGTTAAAAATTTGCAAATTTGATGTAAATTTCTATACAATATCCAAAAATAAGTTTAAAAATTATATAAATTCGGCAAGGCCATTTTTGGTTAAAAGCGTTTTTATAAAAGAACCTATAGGTGTAAATGAAATGAGAAATATGAAAATAACAGTAAATAATTTTGCCTTTGTTGATTATAATATTGCAACTAGAATGGATTGTTTTTAGTGAGTATAGGTTATTTCACAATAATTCATATTTTGGTTTTGTGTGTTATTTTTGCTCTATTTATATTGTTTTTTGTTTTGTCTTTTAAGGCAGAGAAGAAGTTATTTTGGTCTTTACTTTTTACAAATATCTTAGCTTGTAGTGTTACTGCCGGTTTTTTAATGCCAATACTTGATAAATATACAAAAAAAGGTGTTTTACAAAATGTTAAACATCATAGAATCTTGATTAACGAGACTATTGTTTTTAATGGTGAAGTGAAAAATATTGGTAAATTCCAAATTAGCAAGTGTGATTTTGGAGTTAAAATCGTAAATCAAGCATTAAATACTCATAATGTTTCAGGCAATTCATTTTTTAAATCCAGTGGAGCTTCTTTGTTTTCTTGGTTTTTTGATAGCAATGATGATGAAAAGCCAAATACGGTTGAATATAGTTTTAGTGTAGCTCAAGATCTTAAGCCTAAAAAAACAGCTTCTTTTAGCGTGTCTATGCCATTTCCCCCATACTTTTCAAAAAGTATGATTATAAATAAATTAAATTGTTATTAGGGAGATAATGTGAAAAAAGCATTTTCTATGATAGAGCTTATAATTGTTATTGTTATATTGGGTGTTTTAGCTGCTATAGCAATACCAAGAATTATAGCAACTAGAGATGATGCTGAGATTGTAAAAGCAGCTACAAATATTAATATATTACTTAGTGATTTAAAAACATATTACTTAACAAGGGATAAACTTAGTAAAATGAAAGATATGTCAAGTGTTATTCCCCCAGTAAAGATTAAAAATGATGTATGCCTTAGGATAACTGCTGTTGTTGGAACAGAGTTAATAATTGAAATAAAAGATGATGGCTTATGTTCTGATGTTTGGGCTTTTTCTAAATTTAGAGAACTAAAAGATAATATAATTGCAAATGGAGGAAGATTAAACCTTGCTCCAATGAGTGTTAAATTTCAATAATATTAAAAACAAAAAATTATTTTTTAATTTAATAAACTAACTCTTAGCAATTTTTTGATAGAATCTAGCAATTTTTATTATTATTCAAAAGGTTGCTAACGGTGATAGATGTTATTGAAATTCAAAAGATCCTTCCTCATAGATTTCCATTTTTACTTATAGATAGAGTTGTAGATATAATTCCGGAAAAAAATATAGTTGCGTATAAAAATGTAAGCATAGCTGAGCCTATTTTTCAAGGTCATTTTCCAGATCATCCGATATATCCAGGTGTTATGATAATTGAAGGCATGGCACAAGCCGGCGGTGTTTTGGCGTTTAAGAGTATGAGTGATGAACATCAAGCAGATATTCACAATAAAGTTGTATATTTTATGAGTATTGATGGTTGTAAGTTTAGAAGTCCTGTTAGACCAGGAGATAAGCTCGAATATCGTTTAGATGTCTTAAAACATAAAGGTAATATTTGGGTTTTAAAGGGCGAAGCTTATGTCGATGATAAATTGTGCGCTGAGGCTGAGCTAAAAGCTATGATAGTAGACAAATAGGATAAAAATGAAAAAGATACATCAAACAGCAGTTGTAGAAGATGGTGCTATCATAGGAGATGATTGTGTCTTAGAAGCCTATTCTTATATAAGCAAGGATGCCGTGCTTGGAAACAATGTGACAGTAAAACAAGGTGCGAGGATAATAGGTAAGACAAATATAGGAGATAATTCTCGTATTTTTAGTTATGCTATCGTTGGTGATATACCGCAAGATATAAGCTACAAAAATGAAACCAATACAGGTGTTATCATAGGAAAAAACGCTACGATCAGAGAGTTTTGTACTATAAACTCAGGAACCCATAAGGGCGATGGTATAACAAGAATAGGCAATAATGCTTTTATTATGGCTTATTGTCATGTTGCTCATGATTGCTTGCTGGGAGATAATATAATACTTGCAAACAATGCTACCCTGGCTGGTCATGTTGAACTGGGAGATTTTTCTGTTGTAGGAGGCCTTACCCCTGTTCATCAGTTTGTAAAAGTTGGTGAGAGTTGCATGATAGCCGGGGCTTCTGCTTTATCTCAAGATGTTGTTCCGTTTTGTTTGGCTGAAGGAAACAGAGCTTATATAAGAAGCTTGAATTTGGTAGGAATCCGTCGTAGATTTGATAAAAAACAGGTTGAAAATTTAGTAAGTGCTTATAGGTTTTTATTTAATCAAGGTATTGGCTTAAAAGAACAAGCAAATGAGCTTTATGCAAAAACTGATGATATAAATGTAAAAAAAATGTGCGAGTTTATTATAAATACTAAACGTGGGATACCGCTCGCAAAAGGAAGAAATTAATGGCAAAAAAATGTAATTTTTGTGGCGAATATGAATCTAGCGATAGACGTGTATTGTCAAATGAGGATGATAGTGTTTTTATATGCGAATATTGTGCTAATGCTGCTTATAATGTGCTTTATGGCGAAGAAAGCTTAGAAGAAACAACGATAAATAAAAGCGAAGAAAATCAAAATTTAACCCCAAAAGAGCTAAAAGCCGTTCTTGATAGTTATGTGATAGGTCAAGATAAGGCAAAAAAGGTTTTTAGTGTTGGTGTTTATAATCACTACAAGAGAATTTTCAAACAAAAAGATATAAAAGATGATATAGAATTAGCAAAATCAAATATATTGCTTGTTGGCCCAACTGGAAGCGGTAAAACGCTAATGGCTCAAACCTTGGCTAAATTCCTAGATGTTCCTATTGCTATTTGTGATGCCACTAGTCTTACAGAGGCTGGTTATGTTGGCGAAGATGTAGAAAACATACTTACTCGTTTACTTCAAGCTGCAAACGGTGATGTGAAAAGAGCCGAAAGAGGCATAGTTTTTGTAGATGAGATAGATAAGATAGCAAGAATGAGTGAAAATAGAAGCATTACTCGTGATGTTTCTGGAGAAGGCGTCCAACAAGCTCTTTTAAAAATCATAGAAGGAAGTGTTGTAAATATTCCACCAAAAGGGGGCAGAAAACATCCAAACCAAGATTTTATACAAATTGATACTACTAATATCTTATTTGTTTGTGGTGGTGCTTTTGATGGACTTCTTGATATTATAGAAAGAAGAGTTGGGAAAAATACACTTGGTTTTAATCAAGAAAAGCGAAACAAAAGCGAAAGAGAAGAGCTTTTAAATTTATTAGAACCTGATGATTTGGTTCATTTCGGTCTTATACCAGAACTTATTGGTAGACTTCACGTTGTCGCTACATTAAATGAAATCACAAAAGAAGATATGGTTAAAATTTTAACAGAGCCTAAAAACTCTATCTTAAAACAATATGAAAAACTATTTGCCATAGATGGTGCTAGTTTGAAATTTGATGATGAGGCTTTGGCTCAAGTTGCATCTCTTGCTATAGAGAGAAAGACCGGAGCTAGGGGTCTTAGAAGTATAATGGAAGAGCTTATGATGGATTTAATGTATGATTTGCCAGAGCTTTCCGGATACGAGATTGTTATATCAAAAGATGTTGTTAAAAATGGCGAAAAGCCTTTGCTTATAAAGCAAAATAAAAGTGCGGAATAAAAAGGAAACAGATGATTTTAGATCAATTAATTGGTTTTTTTTCAAGTGATATGGGTATAGATTTGGGTACTGCAAATACTTTAGTGCTTGTTAAAGACAAAGGAATAATCATAAACGAACCATCAGTTGTTGCGGTTCAAAGAGAGAGATATGGCAAGCAAAAAATATTAGCCGTAGGTCATGCTGCAAAAGAGATGGTTGGAAAAACCCCAGGTGATATTGAGGCAATAAGACCCATGAGAGATGGTGTTATTGCTGATTTTGATATGACTGAAAAAATGATTAGATATTTTATAGAAAAGACGCACAAAAGAAAGAGTTTTTTAAGACCTCGTATTATTATATCTGTTCCTTATGGACTTACTCAGGTTGAAAGAAAAGCTGTTAGAGAGAGTGCATTAAGTGCAGGTGCGAGAGAGGTTTTTTTGATAGAGGAACCAATGGCTGCAGCAATAGGCGCAAATTTACCTATAAAAGAGCCACAAGGAAGTCTTATTGTTGATATAGGTGGGGGGACTACCGAGATAGGAGTTGTTTCGCTTGGTGGTTTGGTTATTAGTAAATCAATAAGAACAGCTGGAGATAAGATGGACGCTAGCATTGTAAATTATATAAAAGAAAAATATAATTTATTAATCGGCGAAAGAACTGGCGAAGATATAAAGATAAGTATAGGCTCAGCTGTTCAGCTTGAAAGAGAACTTAATATTGTCGTAAAGGGTAGAGACCAAATGACTGGTTTATTAAGTAGGATAGAGCTTACAAGTGAAGATGTAAGAGAAGCTATGAGGGAGCCGCTAAAAGAGATAGCAGATGCTTTAAAGACAGTTCTTGAAATGATGCCACCTGATTTAGCTGGGGATATTGTTGAAAATGGTATAGTTTTAACTGGTGGCGGTGCTTTGATAAGAGGACTTGATAGGTATCTATCTGATATAGTCAAACTTCCTGTTAGTATAGCGGATGAGCCACTTTTAGCAGTTGCTATGGGAACTGGTAAGGCCTTAGGGGAGATAGGACTGCTTCAACAGTTAACTAATGAAGACTAAAATTATTTTTTTTATCTTTATTGTTTTATTGGTTGTATTTTCAATAAAAAAAGGTTCAAGCATAAGCAGTGTTTCTGTTGGCTTGAACAATTTTGTTGTTAATGTCTATATTGATATTACAAAGACTATTAAAGATAAGATAAACGAACATTTTAGACAGGTTGATGAAATTCAAACCCTAAGAACTCAAAATTTAGAGCTTGAGCATTCAGCAACCTTGTTATCAACTTTTGCAAACGAATTAAATCAAATTTTACAAGATAAAAAATCAAGTTCTTATATGCCTAAAGTCGCTTTAGTTAAGAGTTTGAGTTATGTAAATATAAGCGATTATAATAAAATTTGGATTAGTAGATTTAGAGATTATAATTCTTCAAAAATTTATGGGCTTATGTATCAAGGCAGAAGTGCTGGTATAGTTGTTCCAAAAGAAAATAAACCTATGGCTTTATTGCAAAATGATCCAAAAAGCATATTTTCTGTTTATATAGGAGATGAAAAGATACCTGGTGTTGCACACGGAAATAAACATGGAATAATTATTAAGTATATACCTCAGTGGCTTTCTTTAAAAGTTGGAGATGAGGTTTTTACAAGTGGGCTTGATGGTATATTTTTTAGTGGTGTTCCAGTCGGGAAAATAACCAAAATTTATGAAGAAAGTTCTTATCAGAGTGCCATTGTTGAACCTTATGTTAAGGTTAATATACCAAGCTATTTATATGTTGTTATAAAGGAAAAATAATGCCAAAAAGAGATGATATTAAGAGTGTTTTACTAATAGGCTCAGGCCCAATTGTTATAGGCCAAGCTTGTGAGTTTGATTATTCCGGCACACAAGCCGCTAAGACATTAAAAGAGCTTGGTTACCGTGTCGTTTTGATAAACTCAAATCCAGCTACCATTATGACTGATCCTGACTTTGCTGATGCTACATATATAGAACCTATAACAAAAGAGAGCATAAAAAATATCATCTTAAAAGAAAAAGTTGATGCTATTTTACCAACCATGGGTGGACAAGTCGCTTTAAATGTTGCTATGGAACTTTATGAGAATGATATGCTTGGTGATGTTAAATTCTTAGGTGCAAATCCAGAAGCCATAAAAAAGGGTGAAGATAGACAAATTTTTAAAGAGGTTATGAAAAAAATTGGTATGGATTTACCAAAGTCAGCATATGCTTATAACTATGAAGAAGCTATAAGTGCTGCTAATGAAATAGGCTTTCCGCTTATCATTAGGGCATCTTTTACTCTTGGTGGTGCTGGTTCCGGTGTTGCTTATAATATTGATGAGTTTAAAGAACTTGCGCTGTTTGGTCTTGAAGCATCTCCAATACATGAAATTTTAATAGAAGAGAGCTTGCTTGGTTGGAAAGAGTATGAGATGGAAGTTATTAGAGATAAAAATGATAACTGCATTATTGTATGCTCGATAGAAAACCTTGATCCAATGGGTGTTCATACGGGAGATAGTATAACGATAGCTCCAGCACTAACATTAACAGATAAAGAATATCAAATGATGCGTGATGCCTCTTTTGCTATACTTCGTGAAATAGGTGTGGATACTGGCGGAAGCAATGTTCAATTCGCCTTTCATCCACAAACTGGAAGAATGATAGTGATAGAGATGAACCCAAGAGTTAGTAGATCATCAGCTCTTGCTAGCAAGGCTACTGGTTATCCTATCGCAAAGGTTGCTACATTATTAGCTGTTGGTTTTAGTCTTGATGAGATAAAAAACGATATAACAGGAACCCCAGCTTCTTTTGAGCCAGTTATTGATTATATAGTTACAAAAATTCCACGCTTTACATTTGAGAAATTTCCTGGCTCAAATCCATATCTAGGAACAGCGATGAAGTCTGTTGGTGAGGTTATGGCTATTGGAAGGACTTTTAAGGAAAGTATCCAAAAAGCACTTTGTTCTTTGGAAAGAGATTTGAGCGGTTTTGATATGTTAAAACTTAGCAAAGATGAGCTTGTGTATGGTCTAAGACATGCAAACGAAAAGCGAATTTTGATGTTAGCACAAGCTTTTAGAGATGGTTTTGATATAGAAGATGTTTATGAATATACCAAGATAGACAGATATTTTTTAAATCAAATCAAAGAGATAGTTGAGTTTGAAAAGCAAGTTGATATGGATATTTTAAATGATGAAAATTTATTAAGAAAAGCTAAAACAATGGGCTTTTCTGACAAGATGCTTGCGATTTTGATAAACGAAAAAGATAATTTAGAATTAAGCCAAAATGACATATTTTTTGCGCGTTCAAAATTAGATATTGGTTTAGAATATAGCGAAGTTGATACTTGTGGTGGTGAGTTTAAAGCCTTAACACCTTATCTTTATTCAAGCACAAATATCACAAAGATACCACAAAAAACAGAAGTTTCGGAAGATAAAAAAGTAATGATAATAGGCGGCGGACCAAACAGAATAGGTCAAGGTATAGAGTTTGATTATTGTTGTGTTCACGCTAGTTATGCTCTTAAAGACTTGGGAATAAAAACTATAATGTACAACTGTAACCCAGAAACCGTTTCTACTGATTATGATACTAGTGATGTGCTTTATTTTGAGCCTATTGATTTTGAGCATTTAAGAGCTGTAATAGAGCATGAAAAACCAGATGGGGTTATCGTTCATTTTGGTGGTCAAACGCCACTTAAATTTTCAAAAAGATTAAGTATAGCTGGAGCAAAAATAATAGGAACTAGTGCTAGGACTATTGATATTGCTGAGGATAGAAAGAAATTTAGTGAGTTTATAAATAAAATCGGCGTTAAACAACCAAAAAATGATACCGCAACTAGCGAAGATGAGGCTATAAAAAAGGCTGCCGAGATAGGCTATCCTGTGCTGGTTCGCCCTAGCTATGTTCTTGGTGGTAGAGCTATGAGAAGAGTTCATAACGAGAGTGAGCTTAGGGAGTATATGAACGAGGCTGTAAGTGTTAGCAATAATTCTCCTGTATTGCTTGATAAGTTTTTACAAAATGCAACAGAGCTTGATGTTGATGCTGTAAGTGATGGCAAAGATGTTTATGTGGCTGCTGTGATGGAGCATATTGAAGAGGCTGGAATACACTCAGGCGATAGTGCTTGCATACTTCCTGCTTTGAATTTAAAAGATGAAATGATAGCAAAAGTAAGAAATCAAACGAAAGAGATAGCTCTAAACTTGGGTGTTGTTGGGCTTTTAAATATTCAGTTTGCTATATATGAAAATGAGCTTTATATGATAGAGGTAAATCCAAGAGCATCAAGAACCGTTCCTTTTGTCAGTAAAGCTACCGGTGTTCCGATTGCAAAAGTAGCTACTAGGGTTATGTGGCAAGGGGATTTACGAGAGGCTCTTAAATACTATGATAAATATAATGTAGTAACTTATGATAATGGAATTTTTATACCAAAATCGCAAAACCATATTTGCGTAAAAGAGGTTGTTCTGCCGTTTAATAAGCTAAATGGGGCTGATTTGATTTTGGGTCCTGAGATGAAATCAACAGGCGAGGTTATGGGTATTAGCAACAATTTCGCAAAATCATTTGCAAAATCACAGATTGCTGCAAATAATACACTTCCAACTAGTGGAAATGTCTTTTTAACACTTGCTGATGTAGATAAAATTTATGCGGTAAAACTGGCAAAAGAACTTATGGATTTAGGATTTAAGATTATAGCTACTGGCGGAACATATAAGGTTTTAAAAGAGTATGATTTGGATGCTGAGTTTGTTTATAAGATAAGTGAAGGAAGACCAAATATAGAAGATAGATTGAAAAATGGCGAAATTGCACTTGTTATAAATACGAGTGACAGTAAATCAAATGCCGATGATGGCAAAAAAATAAGACAAAGTGTGCTTAGATTTAAAATACCTTATTTTACAACTATAGCTGCTGCTCAGGCTGCTGCAAAATCCATAAAAAGTGTTCAAGATGGTTTAGTATATGAGGTCGTATCTATTCAAGATTATTTGGAGCAAAACGTATGATTGAAGGTGGTATAGGTGGAGGTAATACAATAACAGGTCTTGTTTTTGAAGGCAAGGTTGATTTAGCTACTTTTTTATCAAATCAATCCGGTTATAGAATTGGTGAAAATTTTGATGTTTTTTATAATGATGAGATTGTTGGTAGGATTTTTAAAAAGCATAGTTTTTATAAATTTCTTGAAGAAAATAATGTTAATTGGAAAAATATTATATCAAAGAAGTTGCTGCCAGATGATAGTATTTATGTAATTATCAACAATACTTTTTTTATAATTGAATGTAAATTTCAAAAAGTGGCAGGTTCGGTTGATGAAAAATTACAAACTTGTGATTTTAAGAAGAAACAATATATAAAATTATTATCTCGTCTTAATATGGAAGTTGAATATATTTACCTTTTAAGCGATTGGTTTAAAAAACCAGAATACAGAGATGTTTTAGATTATATTATAAGTGTTAGATGTAGATATTATTTTAATTATATTCCGCTTGATGTTTTAGGGTTGCCCGTTCCATGAAAAAAGAATTTCAAATATATAATGGTGATACTTTTGAAATTTTGCCAAATTTTAAATCACAGTTTGAACTTATTTTTGCCGATCCGCCTTACTTTTTATCTAATGATGGTTTATCTATACAAAGTGGTAAAATAGTTTCTGTGAATAAGGGAGAATGGGATAAAAGCTATGGTATTGATGAGATAGATAAATTTAATTTAAATTGGCTTGATTTAGCAAAGAACTCTTTAACAGATAATGGTAGTATTATGATAAGCGGGACATACCATAATATTTTTTCCATAGGTAGGGCTTTACAAAAATTAGATTATAAAATTTTAAATATCATAACTTGGCAAAAGACAAATCCACCGCCAAATTTTAGTTGTAGATATTTAACACATTCAACTGAGCAAATTATTTGGGCTAGAAAAAGTCAAAAGCATAAGCATATTTTTAATTATGAACTTATGAAAAAAATCAATCAAAATAAACAAATGAAAGATGTTTGGAGTTTTCCTGCCATCGCTCCTTGGGAAAAAAGTTTTGGAAAACACCCAACACAAAAGCCACTCTCTCTTTTGGTAAGGTTAATATTAATGGCTAGTAATAAAAACTCGTTAATCTGCGATCCTTTTTCTGGCTCATCAACAACAGGAATTGCAGCTAATTTAATAGGCAGAAATTTTATAGGTATAGAAAAAGAGTCTGAATTCGTTCAAATGTCGTTAAATAGAAAAAAAGAATTAGATGTGAAATACGAGTTTTTTAAAAGTAAAATTTCCGATTTTAAGTTTTTATAATTATCATTTGGCGACCAAAAAATGGTCGCCAAGGTTCAAATTATCTCTTTTATTAGAAGTTGAGGTGTGATAAGTCCTCTGAAAGAATTTTTTGATACAGAAAAAACTATATCTATCTTTTCTCCAGTTCTTACGTGTCTTGTAAAATTAAAAAACAATGCTTCAAGCGTTTTTTCGCCCTTTTGCAAAATGAGCTTTAGGTGGTTTTGTTCTTTTCCTATTAATTTATCGTTTTTTACGGTCATGTTTTGAATTTTAAATATAGGGCGAGGGTTTTTTTGTCCGTAAGGCTCAAAGTATTCTAAAATTTCAAGCAAAGAATAATCTATCTCTTTAGGGCTAATTTCTCCTAAAAACTCATCATTTGTGCTAAATTTATGCAAGTCCATTAAAAAGCAACTGTTGTTTATAGACTCTTTAAATTTATCTAAATTTATAGGATCGCATACAAGTCCAGCCGCTCCTTTGTGTCCACCAAAGCTCATTAAAAGCTCTTCGTGTTCAGCTATCAAAGATAAAATATCTATCTTTCCTATGCTTCTCGCACTTCCTTTTGCTTTGTCTTTATCTACACTAAATACTATTGCTGGTTTTTTAAAATGTTTAGCAAGACGACTAGCTACTATTCCGATAACTCCCTCATGCCAATTTTCACCCCAAGTAACGATAATGTGTTCATTTTCATTTACGCATTTTTTAGAATCTTCAAAGAGTATTCTTTCTTCCTCTTTTCTTGAGTTATTAAACTCAACTATCACATCAAGATATTTGTATGCATCATTAATATTTTTTGTTCGTAAAAAATTAAATGAATTTATAGCATCGTCCATTCTTCCGGCTGAGTTGATCAAAGGCGCTATTAAAAAGCTTATATCATCGCATTCAAATCTATCTTTCCCGTAAAAATCCCTAATGGCACAAAATGCAACTCTTCTTGATTTGTTTAATTTTTCTATGCCTAATTTTACAAGTATTCTATTCATGTCGCGAAGTTCCATCATATCAGCTATGATGGCTATAGATAGCAGGTCTAAAAACTTACCCATGTCGTATTTTATACCAAATACCTCTTTTAAAGCACCGATTAGATACCAAGCTACTTGTGCTCCACAAATTTCAATATTTGGAAAACAACAATCTTCTTGTTTTGGGTTTATTATCGCATAGGCATCTGGCAATACGGGTAGCGGCATATGATGATCTGTTATTATAAGATCTATGCCTAATTTTTTGCACATATTAGCGGCTTCATTGGCGCTTATTCCATTATCTACGGTTATGATTAAATCAGCATTTTTAAACTCATCTATTATAGCTGGATTTAGTCCATAGCCATCTTTAAATCTATTTGGGATTCTAACTTTATAATTTTTAACTTTTAAATCATCAAAAAAATCAGCCATTATCACACAAGATATAACACCATCAACATCATAGTCTCCGACAATAACTATGTTTTCGTTGTTTTGTATGGCTTGTTTTATTCGCTCTGCGCCCTTAAATGTGTCTTTTAAGTCGCAGGGCTTAGGAATTTCGGAGAGCTTTTTATGAATGTCTTTACTAAATCTTAGCTCAAGTAAATTCCTTATATCATCTTTATTTAGCATTTTCAATGCTTGATTTTATAAAACCTAATATTGTCGGATTTGGTTTTGTTAAGCGAGATGTAAACTCTGGATGAAATTGGACTCCTATAAAAAATGGATGGTCTTTTAGCTCAACTGTCTCAATTAACCCATTGCTTGTTCCGCTTATCATAAGACCATTTTTTTCAAAACTTTCTTTGTATTTTGGATTTGCTTCATAGCGATGGCGATGTCTTTCTTTTATAACTTTTTGGTTTGAATAAATTTTTGACAAAATAGAGTTCGGTTTTACATTGCACTCATAAGCTCCAAGTCTCATTGTGCCACCTAGTGGGCTTTTGTGTGTCCTTATTTGCTCTTTTCCGTGCGCATCAATAAAGCTATCTATTAGATAGATTATAGGATTTTCGCAGTTTTCATTAAACTCAATTGAGTTTGCATCTTGTAGCTTCAAAACATTTCTAGCAAATTCAATTAGTGCAAGTTGCATACCAAGACAAATTCCAAGATATGGTTTTTTGTTCTCTCTAGCAAATTGTATAGCTAGTATTTTGCCACTTACTCCCCGTTCTCCAAACCCACCAGCAACCAACACACCATCTACATCTTTTAAAATTTCATTGACATTGTCTTTTTCTACTTTTTCGCTATCTACCCATTTTAGGTTTATTTTTGCATCTAGGTTTGCACCAGCGTGTATAATGCTTTCTGTAAGACTTTTGTAACTCTCTTTTAAATCAATATATTTTCCAACAAATGCTATTGTTGTCTCTCCTGTTGGAGCTATGATTCTTTTGACCAAGCTGTCCCAGTTTTGCATATCAGGTGTTAATTTCCCAAGCTCTAATGTCTCAGCTATCGGGGTAAGTATATCTTGTTTTAAAAATGCTAGTGGAATTTGATATATACTAGTGCTATCAGCACTTTCTATTACACAGTTTTTCTCTACCCCACAACTAAGAGCTATTTTATCTTTTAATTCACGGTTTAAAGGCATTTCGCTTCTGCAAATAATCATGTCAGGTGTTATGCCTATACGGCGAAGTTCTCCAACACTATGTTGAGTAGGCTTTGTTTTTAGTTCGCCAGCAACTTTTATAAAAGGCACCAAAGTAAGGTGAATATTCATCGCATTTTTTCTGCCAACTTCGGTTCTTAAAGCCCTAATTGCTTCTAAAAAAGGAAGCCCTTCTATATCTCCTACCGTTCCGCCGATTTCTACTATAAGTATATCATTGCCTTCTCCGGCTTTTTTGATTCTATCAACTATTTCACCAACTATATGTGGTATAACCTGAATAGTCTTACCAAGATAGTCGCCTCTTCTCTCTTTTTCTATAACAGCGCTATAAACTCTTCCTGTTGTAAAGTTGTTGTTTTGACTCAAGTTCTCGTCCAAAAAACGCTCATAGTGTCCCAAATCAAGGTCTGTTTCAGCTCCATCATCTGTTACAAAAACCTCTCCATGTTCGAGCGGACTCATTGTGCCAGGGTCTACATTTATGTATGGGTCAGCCTTTAAAATACTTACTTTTAAATTAGCATTTTTAAGTAGTGTCCCAATACTAGCAGCCGCTATGCCTTTGCCAAGTGAGCTTAGCACCCCGCCTGTTACAAAAATATACTTTGTTTGCTTTGACATAATTTTTCCTTCATCTATTATTTTTTATAGACAAATTATATCTTTTTAAAATTTTAAATATGATTAATTATTTAATATCATAAGTGTATACTTTGTTGGTTTAAAATTTTTAGTGCAGATGAAATAAATGTTTAAGTTTTATTATTATAAAATTTCACTTAAATGTATAAGAAATATATAACTAATTTTTTTAAATTTTATATTGATGGCTTTAAGAATATGAAGCTTGGAAGAAAGCTTTGGTTTATTATAATAATTAAGCTTGTAATTATGTTTGGTGTTCTTAAAGTTTTTGTGTTTGATAATACTTTAAATTCTAAATTTAAATCAAATCAAGAAAAAAGTGATTTCGTGCTTTTAAATCTAACAAAGGAATAAAATGGCTGAATTAAGTTCTGTTGATTGGTCTAGAGCTCAGTTTGCTCTTACTTCAATATATCATTTTTTGTTTGTTCCATTAACTTTGGGTCTTAGTTTTATTGTTGCTATAATGGAGAGTATTTATATAAAAACAGGCAGTGAAGAGTGGCTTAGAATAACTAAATTTTGGCTCAAGCTTTTTGGTATAAACTTTGCAATAGGTGTTGCGACAGGTATTATTATGGAGTTTGAGTTTGGGACAAATTGGGCAAACTATAGTTGGTTTGTTGGAGATATTTTTGGAGCTCCTTTGGCTATAGAAGGCATTGTTGCATTTTTCCTTGAAAGCACATTTTTTGCTGTTATGTTTTTTGGATGGGACAGAGTAAGTAAGAAATTTCATCTTATATCAACTTGGTTAGTTGCTATTGGTTCAAACTTTAGTGCTATGTGGATTTTGATAGCCAATGGCTGGATGCAATACCCAATAGGTATGCAATTTAACCCAGATACGGCAAGGATGGAAATGCAAAGTTTCCTTGAAGTTGCGCTTAGTCCTGTTGGCTTTATAAAATTTTTACATACAGTAACTAGTGGTTATACAATATCTGCTTTATTTGTTATAGGAATATCGGCTTGGTTTATATTAAAAGGTAAAAATATCATAATGGCTAAAAAATCTATGATAGTAGCTACCTCTTTTGGTCTTATAACATCTTTATTTTTCCTTTTTAGTGGAGATGAAAGCGCATATCAAGTAACACAGGTTCAGCCAATGAAACTAGCTGCTATGGAGGGACTTTATGAAGGAAATCAAAGACAAGGTTTGATCGCATTTGGATTGCTTGATACAAACAAGCAACCCGGTGATAAGAAAAAGCCTTTCGTTTTTGATATAGAAGTTCCTTATTTACTTTCTTTGTTGGGGCAAAGGGATTATAAAGCATTTGTCGCAGGTATAGATGATTTGATTTATGGAAATGAAGAACACGGAGTCGAGAGTATAATATCTAAAATTGATAAAGGTAAAATTGCCGTAAATGCTTTAAGGGAGTATAAAGAAGCTAAAAAAAATCAAGATATTGATATGATGAGTAGTGCAAAATCAACCCTCGATGAAAATATCAAATACCTTGGATATGGTTACTTAAAAGACCCAACAGATGCTATACCGCCGGTTGCTACTACGTTTTATAGCTTTCATATAATGGTTGCTTTAGGAAGCTTTTTTATATTTTTATTTTTAGTTGTTACTTATTTGTGTATGGCAAACGATATAACTAAATTTAAAAAACTTCTTTGGATATGTGTTTTAAGTATTCCACTTGGTTACATCGCGGCTGAGGCAGGTTGGGTTGTGGCTGAAGTTGGTAGACAGCCTTGGGTTGTTCAAGATCTTATGCCAACTAGCGTAGGTGCTACAAATTTATCTGATGTGAATGTGAAGATATCATTTTTTGCTTTTGCTGTATTGTTTACAGTGCTTTTGATAGCCGAAATAAAAATTATGTTAAAACAGATAAAGTTAGGATTTTGATTATGATAGGGTTAGAATTTTTACAAATTTATTGGTGGTTTTTGGTAAGTTTACTTGGCGGATTACTTGTTTTCATGATGTTTGTTCAAGGTGGACAAACATTAGTTTTTACGCTTGCAAAAGATGACTTACAAAAAGATATGATAATAAACTCAGTAGGGCGAAAATGGGAGCTTACATTTACTACCCTTGTTATGTTTGGTGGTGCTTGTTTTGCAGCTTTCCCGCTTTTTTATTCAACTAGTTTTGGTGGAGCATATTGGGTTTGGCTTGGAATACTTTTTTGTTTTATTATTCAAGCTGTAAGTTATGAATACCGAAAAAAACCGGATAATTTTTTAGGCACAAAGACATATGAAATTTTTCTTTTTATAAATGGTTCTGTGGGTGTTATCCTTATAGGAATGGCGGTCGCTACATTTTTTTCAGGTAGTAGTTTTAGTCTAAACGATCATAATTTTGTCCAGTGGCAAAATTCTATGCGTGGACTTGAAGCACTTAGTAATCCAATGCTTTATACTCTTGGACTTTCTTTGTTTTTTCTTGCAAGGATAGGGGGGTGTTTATACCTTATAAATAATATAAACGATGATGAGATAAGACTAAATGCCAGAAAGGCAGTTTTAAAAAACACACTTATATTTTTACCTATATTTTTAGTATTTTTGGCTTGGGTATTTTTAAAAGATGGTTTTGAATACTCACAAGATGGTTTGGTTTCTATGGTTAAATACAAATATTTTATCAATCTTTTAAACTTACCAGCCGTTTTTGCTATGCTTGTTATTGGTGTTGTTTTGACACTTTATGGTATATTTAAAGGTGCTTTTACAAAAAGTATTTATGCTATTGTTTATTATGGATTTGGCATTGTTATGGCTGTAACCGCACTATTTTTAGCAACTGGATTAAACAATACAGCATTTTATCCATCTTTTTATGATTTGCAAAGTTCGCTTACTATAAAAAATGCTAGTTCTAGCCATTATACTTTAAATACTATGTTTTATGTTAGTTTGCTTATACCATTTGTATTGGGGTATATCTTTGTTGTTTGGAGATCAATGGATAGTAAAAAAATAACAGCTGATGAGATAAAAAATGATCATCATGCTTATTAAGGAGTTTTAGATGACATCAGCACTATTTTTTCTTTTTTTATGGATTTTATCCCTATTTTTAAGTTATAAATTTGTTATTTTAAATATAAAAGAGACAGAAAAACGAGAAAAAAATGAGTCAAAATAGCTAGTATAAAACCTAGCTATTTTTAAGACCACTTTATTATAGAATCTTTTATTATATTATAAGATTTTAACCTTGGCATTAAACTCTATACACCAAGGTTGCTTTATGTTTTATACCATATTTGATATCAAAAGCCGTGTTCAGTTTTACCTTTGACCCATACATCAGATCCGACTTTTTTATGTAGTTCTGGATATTTGCTAATGTCAAATTCAGGGCTATGGTGTTCTTTTACTTGTTCTTCAAAGTCTTTTAATAAAAGTATAGCTGTAGGTGCCATTATTACAATCACAATTAAGTTTATAACAGCCATTATAGCCATTGAGGCATCTGCCATATCCCATACCAAACCTACCTTTTGAACCGATCCAAAATACACCATAAATAGCACAATTATACGAAATATAGTTAATGTAATTGGGGAGTTTTTGATAAATTGCATGTTGCTTTCCGCATAAGCATAGTTTCCTATGATAGAGCTAAAACAGAAGAAGAATAACAATATAGCAAGGAAGCTTCCACCCCAGTCGCCAACACTGTGCTGTATAGCAAGCTGTGTTATTTGAGCGCCGTCTATACCCTCAGTGCCAATAGCTCCACTAAGAAGTATGATAAATGCTGTGCAAGAACAAACTACTATAGTATCCACAAAAACACCAAGCATTTGTATAAGACCTTGGTTCGCAGGGTGCCAAGCATCACTTGCTGCTGCCGCATTTGGAGCCGAACCCATGCCAGCTTCATTTGAGAAAAGTCCTCTTTTTATACCATTTAGCATAGCTGCCGTAAGACCACCTACAACTCCACCACCGGCTGCGCTAAAATTAAAGGCATCTTCAAATATTTTACCAAAAACAACAGGAACTTCACCAAAATTTGCGATAATGATGTAAACAGCTATTAGTAAATAAGCCAAAGCCATTATAGGAACTATTTTCTCAGCCACCTTGGCAACTCTTTTTATACCACCAAATATAATAGGTGCGGTCAATATAACTAGCCCAACAGCTACGTACTCTATATTCCAATCCCATGCTTTTGATGTAACTGCTGTTATTGTGTTTGCTTGAACAGAGTTAAAAACAAAACCAAAAGCTAGTATTAAAGATACAGCAAAAGCTACGCCAAGCCATCTCATTCCTAGACCTTGAGTGATGTAGTATGCTGGACCACCTCTATATCCTCTTCCATCAGGATTTTTTATCTTATAAAGTTGAGCTAATGAGCTTTCTACAAAGGCTGAAGACATGCCTATGAGCGCCGTAACCCACATCCAAAACACAGCGCCAGCACCACCTAGGCTAATTGCTATGGCAACGCCAGCTACATTTCCCGTACCTACCCTGCTAGCAAGACCAGTTGCAAAAGCTTGAAACGGACTTATGGCATGGGTCGAAACTCTTTTTCCTACAACCATTCTTCGGATACTTTGTTTAAAAAGCCTAATCTGTAAAAATCTTGTGCGAATTGTAAAATATATACCAACAGCAAGAAGTATATAAACCAAACTACTCCATAAGTAGTTGTTTAGAGTATTAACAATTTGAGTTAAAATTGTTAATAGATTATTTGATAGTTCACTCACTTACCTTCCTTTTAAAATATTTAAGTTTTTTATTTTATGCTAAAAACACTTTAATTTTAGTAATATTTTGTTAAAAAGTGTTTTATTTTATTATTGTTTGAGAATTGGTGTAAAGTTTACTTGAATTTTTTGGTTTTTTAATCTTGTAAAAATCTTAATTTTGCAAGAACAAAAAATCCAAGATAAGGCAAGCATAATGATGAATTTGGATAATTTAAAGATTTTAAAAGATGTAGCACTGCAAATTTAGACATAGAACAAGATGAAGATATAGTAGCAAGTAGCTATTTATTTGATGATGTATTTTGTGATTCACAGCTAGAAAAAACATACTTAAAGATATAAATTATAGATAAAAGTCTTTACAAAGATACCAAAAACTCTTAATGAAAGTCAAAAGGTGGCTCATGTCAAGAAGTTTAATGGTATCGATAATAGAAAATGGAGTTTAAAAATATTTATGCAACTATAATTGTAGTTATTTAAAGTGAATTTTCATATTTTTTGGATAAAATCTAGTAAATTTTTATTTAAGGTAATATATGGAAAAAGATACGAAAAAAAAAGATAAAGAAACTATAGAAACGAAAAATGATACAGAGAAAAAAAAGGCATTAGACCTTGCCTTAAAGCAGATAGATAAAGCTTTTGGTAAAGGCACTATGGTGAGACTTGGCGATAAAGAAGTTGAGCCTATTGATTCTATACCAACTGGTTCTTTGGGGCTTGACTTGGCTCTTGGTATAGGCGGTGTTCCTAAAGGTCGTATTGTAGAGATATATGGTCCTGAGAGCTCAGGTAAGACTACTTTAACGCTTCATGTCATAGCACAAGCTCAAAAGGCGGGTGGAACTTGTGCATTTGTGGATGCAGAACATGCCCTTGATGTAAAATATGCTTCAAATTTAGGTGTTGATACTGACAACTTATATGTTTCTCAGCCTGATTTTGGCGAACAAGCTTTGGATATAGTAGAAACACTAGCAAGAAGTGGAGCTATTGATCTTATAGTAGTTGATAGTGTTGCTGCACTAACTCCAAAAAGCGAGATAGAGGGCGATATGGGTGATCAGCACGTTGGACTTCAAGCAAGACTTATGAGCCAAGCACTTAGAAAGCTAACTGGCGTTGTTCATAAAATGGGAACAACTGTTATTTTTATAAATCAAATTCGTATGAAAATAGGTGCAATGGGATATGGAACACCTGAAACAACAACAGGTGGAAATGCACTTAAATTTTATGCCTCTGTTAGACTTGATGTAAGAAAAGTTGCTACACTAAAACAAAACGATGAACCAATAGGAAATAGAGCTAAAGTCAAAGTTGTTAAAAACAAAGTGGCGCCACCTTTTAAAACAGCTGAGTTTGACATAATGTTTGGCGAGGGTATAAGTAGAGAAGGTGAGATTATTGATTATGGTGTTAAGCTTGATGTTATAGATAAGTCCGGAGCTTGGTTTAGTTATAAAACAAGTAAATTGGGTCAGGGTAGAGAGAACTCAAAGGCTTATTTGAAAGAAAATCAAGATATCGCAAATGAGATTATAGAAACTATAAAAAGTTCTATGGGGGTAGCTCAAATTTTAACCAACGATAAAGATGATAATAAAACAGAAGATGATTTGGGGGATGAATAATGGTATATATTGAAGATGTAAGTGCTATAGAGGTTTTAGATAGTAGAGGCAACCCAACGATAAAAGCCTTTGTTACATTAAGTGATGGAACTGTTGAGAGTGCGATAGTGCCAAGTGGTGCAAGCACTGGTAAAAAAGAAGCTCTTGAATTAAGAGATAAAGATGAAAGATATTGTGGGAAAGGTGTTTTAACTGCGGTTTCAAATGTAAATGAAAAAATCGCAGAAGCCATAATAGGCCTTGATGCTTACAATCAAAAAGCGATTGATGACGAGATGCTTGAACTTGATGGAACTAAAAACTATTCAAATTTAGGTGCAAATGCAGTTTTGGGTGTTTCTATGGCAGTAGCTAGGGCAGCAGCAAAAAGCTTAAATATGCCTTTGTATAGATATCTTGGTGGTGCAAATGCTAGTGTGCTTCCGGTTCCAATGTTTAATATAATAAACGGCGGTGCTCATGCAAACAATAGTGTTGATTTTCAAGAGTTTATGATTATGCCTTTTGGTTTTTCAAATTTTAGTGATGCTTTAAGAGCGGCTACTGAAATTTATCACAAACTAAAAAACATATTAAATAATGCAGGACATAGCACGGCAGTTGGCGATGAAGGTGGTTTTGCTCCAAATTTAAAAGACAATGAAGAGCCTATAAAACTAATAATGCAAGCTATACAAGAAGCTGGATACAAAGCTGGAGAGCAGATAAAACTAGCACTTGATGTAGCATCTAGTGAACTTTATAAAGATGGAAAATATGAAGTTTGTGGAGAGAAATTAAGCAGTGAACAACTTGTTGATTATTATGTTGGATTGTGCGATAAATATCCTATCTTTTCTATAGAAGATGGGCTTAGCGAAGATGACTGGGATGGATGGAAAATCCTAACAGATAAGCTTGGAAGCAAGGTTCAGTTGGTAGGCGATGATTTATTTGTAACAAATGAAGAGATACTAAATGAAGGCATACAAAAAGGTATCGCAAATGCTATCTTGATAAAGCCAAATCAGATAGGCTCTGTGTCTCAAACAATGCAAACAGTTCGCCTTGCTCAAAGAAATGGCTATCGTTGTATAATGAGTCATAGAAGTGGCGAAAGTGAAGATAGTTTTATTGCTGATTTTGCCGTTGCTTTAAATACAGGCGAGATAAAGACTGGTGCTACAAGTAGAAGCGAAAGAAATGCAAAATACAACAGACTTCTTGAAATAGAGTTAGAAACTAGTGAATTTTTGGGAAATAAAATTTGAGTGAAATTTTAAAAGAGTATGACAAAGAGCAAAAAAAGCTCAAGAAAAAATACTCTTTTTTTGAAATTTTAAAATACATTGGTGTTATTAGCTGTGTTATTTTGTTTGGCATATATATAGGAAATATGTTATTTGGAAAGAGGTCTTTGGATGTTATGCTTAGTTTGCAAAACAAAAAAGAAAACTTAATCAAAGATGTTGAGTATCTGAAAAAAGAAAATTCTAGATTGCAAAAAGAGTATTTTGAACTAAAAGATCTTGAATCCGATGTGAATAAAAAGTGAGTGTGATGAATAAAATTTTATTGATATTTGTTTTGGTTTTTGGTGCTTATGCAAGAGAAAATCCTTTTGTTTCTATGAGTGATTTAAACACAAGTGTAGTTACTACAAATATAAAAGAAGAGTATAAAGAATTTGAAAAGAAAAATGTAAGTTTTCCTAGCGATGCCTCTTTGCTTCTTGATGTTAAATTTAAATATAGAGCAAGTGATGGCAATATAAAAGAGAAAAAACTAGACATAAATGAAACTATAAATTTCAAAAATAAATATGTGATTGCTAAGATAAAAGATCTAGAAATTCCAAAGAGTGAAAAACTTGATGTTTCTGTTACTATGCCAGAAAAAAGCAGCATTAAGATTCTTGATATAAACTCAACACAAGATGACAATAAAACAAAAAAAATAATCTCAGTGCCAGAAGAGATGAAAATATCATCTGTTGCATCAAATGAAAATACAAAAATAGATATTAAAGACACACAAAATATATCTATATCGCAAGTTCAAATTCCGCTAAAAATCATCAAAGTGTTTGACTTTTTAAAATTTGATATCAACCCAATGAGTATGAAAATTTTAACACCTGATAAGGTCGTTAAACACTTTAAGTATGAAAAAAATAAGATTGTTATTGATTTTAAAAGAAAAAATAGGCTTAAAACAAGCAATGTAAATGTTGATTGTGGTGCTTTTAAAGATATCACAGTTGGTTGGCATAATGGCTATTATCGTGTGGTTATTAAATTAGATAAAAAATATAAGTATAGTTTTTTAAATTTGCAAAATTTAAGTGGATATAGTATAAAGTTACACAAGTAACTTTTAAGGAGCAAAAAATGAAAACAGTTGTGATTATGTCTCAAAGGTAAGCAATTTCAAATAGCAGTGAGTTCAGGAGTGGCTGAAGCTGAGTATTCTAAACAAGGTAAAGTAGCTCTTGCTTATGATGAGCTTTTGTTGCCACTTCAAACAACAGGTGGCTATTGCGGTATGAATATCAATAAAATATTTGTAAGTGGCGGTGCTTTAAATGCAAGTGATGATGATATCAAAAACTATGCAGATAAGTATGTAACTCTTCTTAAAAACTAATTTATAAAGGAAGAATTATGCAAGATTATCTTGACATTTTGAAATTTCGTCATGCTACTAAAATTTTTGATGAAAACAAAAAAGTATCTGATGATGATGTAAACTATATACTAGAAGCAGGCAGGCTTAGTCCTAGCTCTATGGGTTTTGAGCCTTGGGATTTTTTAGTGGTTGAAAACAAAGAACTTCGCAAAAAGATACAAGAAAAAAGTTATAATCAACAGCAAGTTACCACTTCTTCTCATTTGATACTTATACTATCTAAGCTTTCAGAGCTTAAAAGTGATGGTGATTATGTAAAACAAGTTGTTGGTATGAGACCAGATAAAAACGAAGAAGAAAAGGCCAAAAGAGTTGAGTTTTATAGAAATTTTCTAAAAAATAGTTTTAAAGATGAAGAAGAGCTACTTTATACTTGGGCTCATGCGCAAGCTATGTTTGCTGTTACAAATATGATGAATGCTGCTGCATTTAAAGGTATAGATAGTTGTCCTATGGAAGGTTTTGATAGATTAGCTGTCGGCGAGATACTTGGCTTAGACCCAAGAAAACATCGCATAGCTATAATGCTACCGGTTGGATATCGTCTAAACGAACAGCCTGTTAAATATCGCCGAGATATAAAAAGCCTAGTGTCTTGGATCAAATAAATACTTTTCAAGCCTAGTTTTTGGGCTTGAAATCTTATCTATACATATAAAATACTTCCATTAAAATACAAATTTGAATTTGTTGTTTTTGTCAGGCATATTGCTTTAAAATTTTATTAAGATATACAAATTTATTCTAAATATTTAGCTTATTTTAATAGGGGGGGGGGGTAAAATACCTAGCTAAATTTATTTAAGGAGAAAAAATGAAAATTTCAATGATTGCTAGTGCAACTATTATAGGTGCAATGATAACGATAAATGCTTATGGTGGTTCATCTTTGGATGAAATAAATAATGCACAAAAAGAAAAATCAGACTTGATAAAAAAACTAGAAGAAGCTAGTAAAGATGGATATCTTGAAAAACTTAAACAAGAAAAAGAAAAAATTGAAAAAGAAAAAGATCAAATTTTAAAACCACAAAAAGAAGTAGAAAAATTAAAAGAACAAGCCCAACAAGCAAAAACAGCAGCAGAAATAGCAAAAGAACAAAGAAAAGCGGCTGAAGAAGCAAAAAAACAAGCAGAAACAAAAGCATTTGAAAAAGATGGAAAAACAAAAACTATTTTAAATAAAACAATTGAAGAACAAGTTGAATTATACGGTGCATTACAGGAATTAAATTATAAGAATTTTAAAGGTTCTAAAAAGGATCTTAGAGAAGCTATTGATATTTTAAAAGGTGACGGTGACTATGCTTATGACAAATTCGAAAAATTAGCAAAAGATAAAGAGGGCATTAACAATGATCAAAAAATAGATATATTAGAAAAACTACATAAAATAGGTTTGGTTGTTGAAGCAAAGTTTAACGAACTTAAATTAGAAAAAGAAAAAGATAAAAAGAAAGAATTGACAGAAGAGCTAAATGGTATTATAGGCAATAATAATGGCGAAGGTTTAATAAAACTAATAGGACATGTGAGAGATGAAGCAGATAATATTAAAAAAGAATTAGAAAAAATAATTACAGCTAGAGATAAAATCCAAGAAGAAACTAATAAAATCACAAAACAAGAAAAATTAATAGAAGAGTTAAAACCAAAACTAAATAAAGCACAACAAGAACTAGAACAAGCCAAAAAAGAAGCCGAAAAAGCATTACAAGATTTAGAACCAAAACTAGAACAAGCCGAAAAAGAACTAAAACAAGCCCAAGAACTAGCTAAATTAGCAAAAGACCCAGAAGCAAGAAAAAAAGCCTTAGCAGAACTAGATGAAAAACTAGAAAAAGCCAAAAAAGATAGAGCAGAGGCTATATCAAGTGATAAAAATTTAGAACTAAACAAAGATGAAGCTCAAACAACATCATCTTTATTATCTGTTGTTAATAATAAAGAGGTTGAAAATTTACTACTTAATGTTAAAGCCAAAGACATAGCTACTTTAGCTAAAAATATAAATAGCACATTAGAAGAAGTTTCAAAAGAGTTTAAAGACAATAAAACAGTAGATACACTTTTATCAAGTGTTGGTTCAGCTATAAACTCAAGACTTGCTAAACTAAGCAATCCATTAAATGATGATCTAGCATTAGCTTATGCTATAAAAAATCTAAGTGATAATAAATTTGCAGATAATGCAGATACTCTTTCAAGTGTAGTAAAAGAGTATACAAATAGATTTAACTATGACAGCAACCTATGGGGAAATATCATGGGTGGTAAAGCTAAATTAAAATCTCAAGCAAATACAAATACTTATGGATTTATGCTAGGTTATGATAAAGCATTTGATAATATGATAATTGGTGGATATGCTGGATATACTAATGCTAAGTCATCAAGCAATACACTAACAACCAAATCAGATAACTACCACTTTGGTGCTTATACTAGAATGTATATTGATCAAAACGAAATAGATGCTAAAGTATCTTATGGTAAAGGTAAAAACAAACTAGATAGAAAAGTAACTACAAACCCAGACTTTGATGCTAATGGTAAATATAATACTAAATTCTTTGATGCAAGTATTGATTATGGTCATATATTTGATACAAACAACAACTCTTTTATGAAACCAATGATTGGTTTAGAATATAGCCATGTAAGTACTAAAGGCTTTAAAGAAACTGGTAAAGTTCCTGTAAGCTTTAAAGGAACTACTGTAAAAACACTATCAGCTAAAGCAGCAGTAGAGTTTAGAAAATACATAGCAAACGGTAACTTCTTATACATAACTCCAGGTATCCAAAAAGAGTTACGTAAAAGTATGAAAGATACAGAACTAGCATTTGTAAACTCAACAGAAAATATCAAATATGCATCTAAAAAAGATAAGCATACATTCTTTACACTTAAAACAGGTGCAGAGATGAAACTAACTGATAATCTATCTACAAATATAAACTTTGGCGTAAAAGCTAAATCAGAATCAAAATACTACAATGGAACTGTAGGACTTTCTTATAAGTTTTAATGTCTAGATAAACTATAACAACCACTGATTTATGTTGGTGGTTGTTATGTGTTATATTTATATTTTTTCTTTGTAAAAAACTAATTTTTATATCAAATAATTTGTTTTAATGTGTCTCATAATGCAAAATAGCTTAAAATAAATCGTTTACTTCTTCTAGGCTTAACAAATCCACCTATAAAATAGTAATAAACAAGTAGTGTTCTTTAAGAGCCTTGTGATTTACTTCTATGATTTTGTTATTTGATTTTTTATTTATCATTTATTGCTAAATTTTTGAAAGATTTTTAGTGCGTTGAAGCTCTTGTAAATCCTTAAAATTTATACTACTTGATTTGTCTGGGTTTAATTTGTCGTATTGGTTTATCTAAATTTGATATTTATTTTTTAATATTTTTTTGCTCAGTTTGATAAATTAATAATCAGTATTTTATGGGGAAAATATTTTTTATAATAATAGTTGGTTGCACTTAAATGTGCAACCAAATGAGGTTTATTCGGCTATTTCGTCGCTAAAATCAGCTGTAGCTAAACGTTTTAATTGGCGATATCTTCTTTGAGCATCTGCCTTGTTGTGATCAAACAACTCTTGTGCATGCTCAGCATTTGCTTTTTTAAGAGCGTTATATCTTACTTCGTTTAGTAAGAATGACTCATAAAGACTCCAATCAGGCTCTTTAGAGGTTATTTTGATTGGGTTTTTACCAGCTCTTAATAGCTCTGGATCATAAATATAAGTTGGCCAGTAACCACATTTTGTTGCTAGTTCAGCTTGGTTACCTGATTGTGATAGACCACCTTTGATACCGTGAGCTATACAAGGAGAGTATGCTATTACAAGGCTAGGGCCATTATATGCTTCAGCTGCTAACATCGCTTTTATAACATTTACTTGTGAAGCATTTGAGTTTACTTGAGCAACAAATATATTGCCATAACTCATTGCTATATAACCAAGGTCTTTTTTCTGAACAGGTTTTCCGCTAGCTGTAAATTGTGCTATTGAGCCAGTTCTTGATGATTTTGAGCTTTGGCCACCAGTGTTAGAATAAACCTCTGTATCTAGAACCAGTACATTTATATTTTCACCACTAGCTAAAACATGGTCAAGACCACCAAAGCCTATATCATAAGCCCAGCCATCACCACCTATTATCCATTGAGATTTTGAGTTGAAGTATTTTTTAAGGCATAGTAGTTCATTAACACCTTCAACATCTTTGTTTTGATTTAGTATTTCTATAAGCTTATCTGCTATTTGCATACTTGCAACAGAGTCATTTCTGCGCTCCAACCAGTCATTATATAATGCTGCAAGAGAATTTGGAACTTGATCTTTTGTTCTAAGCATTATATCTTCTATACGATGACGCATAGTTTCAGAAGCTATCTTCATACCCATACCAAACTCAGCATTGTCTTCAAATAGTGAGTTAGCCCAAGCTACACCACGACCTTTTGAGTTTTTAGTATAAGGAGTTGAAGGCGCAGAGCCACCATAGATTGAACTACAACCAGTTGCATTTGCGATTATCATATGATCGCCAAACAATCTTGTTAAAAGTGTTATGTAAGGAGTTTCGCCACATCCAGGGCAAGCACCGTGGAATTCAAATAAAGGTTGAGCAAAACCTACATTTTTAACATTGTCTTTTCCAGTTATATCATCTTTGTATGTAACTTCTTTAAATAGATAATCAGCATTTACTTGCTCATTTTTATCCATCTCTTCTTCAAGTGGAACCATTACAAGTGATTTTTCTTTGCTTGGGCAGTTTTGTGCGCAAAGTTCACAACCTGTACAGTCAAGAGGGCTAACTTGGATTTTGTATTTTAATCCTTTAACTTCTTTACCTTTTGCCTCTAGAACGTGATCTTTAACTGTTTGAGGAGCTTTTTCTAACTCTTCATCGTTTATAAGGAATGGGCGAATAACAGCGTGTGGGCAAACAAACGCACATTGGTTACATTGGATACAATTTTCTTCTATCCATTTTGGAACTGTTACACCAACACCACGTTTTTCATAAGCTGTTGTTCCTGACTCAAAGTGTCCATCTTCAAATCCTATAAAGGCTGAAACAGGTAATTGGTCGCCTTTTGCTGCATTGATAGGTTTTACAACTTTTTCAATAAATTCACTACCAACATAGTTATTTGTTTCTACTTTTTTCTCATCTTCTAAATTTGCCCAGCTAGGGTCAACTTCAACTTTTACAAGCTCATCAGCACCTCTGTCTATAGCTTGATAGTTCATTTCAACTATAGCTTCACCTTTTTTGTTATAAGTTTTGTATGCATACTCTTTCATATATTTTTGAGCATCTTCAAAAGGTATAATTTTTGCAAGTTTAAAGAATGCAGATTGCATAATAGTATTTGTTCTATTTTTCAATCCTATTTCGTGAGCTAATTTTGTTGCATTAATGATATAAAAATTAACTTTTTTCTTAGCAAGTATTCTTTTTACTTTGTTTGGAATTTTTGCGATTGTTTCTTCTGCATCCCAAATAGAGTTAAGAAGGAATGTTCCGTTCTCTCTAATTCCACCTATAACATCATAGATATCAAGATACGCAGCAACAGAGCATGCAACAAAGTGAGGAGTTGAAACTAGATAAGTAGATCTTATAGGATTTTTTCCAAATCTCAAGTGGCTTCTTGTGTAACCACCAGATTTTTTACTATCATATGCAAAATAAGCTTGTGCATAAAGATCTGTTTTGTCTCCGATAATTTTAATTGAGTTTTTGTTAGCACCAACTGTACCATCAGCACCAAGACCATAGAATAGGCACTCTATAGCATCTTTGTCGCTTAGTGAAATTTTTTCTCCAACCTCTAATGACTTAAATGTAACATCATCAACGATACCAACAGTGAAGCCATTTTTAGGATTGTCTAGTTTTAGGTTGTCATAAACAGCTATCATTTGAGCAGGATCTACGTCTTTCGAGCTTAGACCATATCTTCCACCTACTATGATAGGATTTAACTCGCTACCGTAAAATGCTGTTTTTATATCAAGATATAAAGGCTCACCTAATGAACCAGGCTCTTTTGTTCTATCTAAAACAGCGATTTTTTTAACAGTTTTTGGCATAACATCAAATAGATATTTTGTACTAAATGGACGATATAGATGAACTTTTATAACACCTACTTTTTCGCCTTTTTCTATTAGATGATCTATAACTTCTTCTAATGTTTGTGTAACAGAACCAATTGCAATTATTATTCTGTCAGCTTCAGGGTGTCCGTAATAGTTAAAAGGTTTATAATCTCTTCCTGTTATTTGTGAAATTTCTTTTAAATAACCAGCTACTATATCAGGCACAGCATCATAGTATTTGTTTGATAATTCTCTTGTTTGGAAATATATGTCATCATTTTGTGCTGTTCCTCTTGTTTTAGGACTTTCAGAGTTTATAGCTTCATCTCTAAACTTAGCTATAGCATCTCTATCAACAAGTCTATCAAAATGGGCATAATCCATAAGCTCAACTTTTTGTATTTCATGGCTTGTTCTAAAACCATCAAAGAAATGCAAGAAAGGAACTCTACCTTTTATGGCTGATAAGTGAGCTACACCAGCTAGATCCATTGTTTCTTGGACAGAACCACTAGCAAGCATTGCAAATCCAGTTTGACGACAGGCATATATATCTTGGTGATCTCCAAAGATAGAAAGCGCTTGTGCCGCGATACTTCTAGCACTAACATGTATTACAGCAGGCAATAGCTGACCAGCCATCTTATACATGTTTGGTATTTTAAGTAAAAGACCTTGCGATGCTGTATATGTTGTAGTTAAAGCACCTGCTTGCAAAGAACCATGTACAACACCAGCCGCACCTGCTTCACTTTGCATTTCTATAATCTTAACAGGCATTCCAAAGATATTTTTCTTTCCTTGGCTAGCCCATACATCTGTATAATCAGCCATAGGCGAACTAGGTGTTATTGGATAAATACCAGCAACTTCTGTAAAGGCATAAGCAGAATAAGCAGCTGCTTCATTACCATCCATTGTTTTCATTGGTTTCGTTGGTTTACTCATGTTCGTATCCTTTTCTTTAAGGTATTTGTTTTTTCAAACTTAAATTATATTATAATTTTTTTAACTATTACTTAATTTTTTTTAAAAAAAATTAAGTATAAAATCATATTATAAATATATATTTTTAATTTAATAATTTTTTTATATTTTCTTCAGTTAATAGAGTGCTGTCATATTTTATAAATTTATTATTTTCATCTGCAAATATATCAAACACACCTTTTAGTCTTATTATTTTTTTTAAATCAACATCTTTTTCTAATTCTATTATTTTAAAAACTCTTGGATCTTTCATGTTTAATAGTGCTATAAACCACAATAAACATATAATAACACAAAGTATAGCTAGTTCGAACATGCCGTATTCGTGAAGTATATATCCCCCAAGTATGCCACCTATGGAGCTTCCAAGATAACCAAATGCATTAAATACACCTAAAGCACTTCCTCTTTGTTGTGTTTTTACAAATTTTGTTGCACAAGATTGCATTATAGGCTCATGTAAGTTAAATCCTATAAAAAATATCACAACACCAGCTATAAATACAAATGGTGTTTTTGCAATACTAAACACACTATAACAGCTTATAAATAACACAACTCCGATTAGCAAAATGTATTTTGACATTCCTTTTTTGTCACCTATAAACCCACCAATGCCCATCGCAATAAATCCAAATAACGTACTAGTGGCATAAACTGTTGATAGATCAGATTTAGGATATCCAAGATTTTTAACTAGTATAATTGGTATGGTTAAAAATGCTATGCTTGTTAACATTTTTTGTATAAGACTTGTGAGATTTATTATCATAAGGTCTTTTTGTGAAAATAATTGCAATAAAGAAAATTTTTCTTTATTTTTGTGATTTAGTATCTTTTTCTCTTTTGGAACAGCTGTAAATAAAAGTATTATACATAATACGCTAAGCAGTCCGCTTATATAAAATAAAGAACCTATGCCGTATTTTTCACTTAAAATAGGGCTTAATGACATGGATGCTGAAAAAGCAATACCTATAAAAATACCCATTATAGCCATTGCTTTTGAGCGATTTTCTTCTGTGGTACAATCACTAATCATAGCCGTTACGACAGCCCCTATGGCTCCTACACCTTGAAGCAGTCTGCCTGCTATCATCGTATATATATCTGTTGCATTTGCTGCTATGAAAGAGCCTGCTATAAATATAAGTAAGCCTATCGTAAGTGTTTTTTTTCTTCCTATTTTGTCGGATAAAATACCAAATGGTATTTGAAAGATCATCTGTGTTATCGCATAGCCACCTATTAAAAAACCAACTAATTTTTCGTTTGCACCATCTAATTTTAGTGCATATAAACTAAGCACTGGCAAAACTATAAAGATGCCAAAAAATCTATTTCCAACAATAAAACTAAGCGGTAAAACACTTTTAAGCATATTTCTTCCCTATTTTTTGTGTAAATGTCAATTTTAGCACACTTTTTAAATTTAAACAACATTTTGATAAAATAAAGAGATTTTAAAAATACAAAAAAAGGTCTAAAATTGAAAATTGTTTTAGCTACTTCAAATAAAGATAAAGTAAAAGAGATCAAGGAATTTCTAAAAGATTATGAAATTTATGCCTTAAGTGAGATAATGCAACCATTTGAAATAGTAGAAAGTGGCTCTACATTTAAGGAAAATGCGCTTATAAAATCAAATGCCGTATATGATAAGCTAAAAGAGCTTGGACTTGATGATGAGTTTGTAGCCCTTAGTGATGATAGTGGAATTTGTGTTGATGTGCTTGGTGGAAGACCTGGGATTTACTCTGCTCGTTTTAGTGGTGAAAATGCAACAGATAAGAGCAATAGAACAAAGCTCATACAAGAGCTAAATGGACTAAATATCACAACCGCACAAGCGCACTATGTAGCCTGTATAGCGATTTCTTCTAAATTTGGAGAGTTTTGTACTCATGGATTTATGTATGGAGATGTGATTAATGAGGAGCGTGGAGATAACGGCTTTGGCTATGACTTTATGTTTGTGCCAAATGGTTTTGATAAGACTGTTGGTGAGCTTGATTATCAGACAAAACTAGAAATTTCTCATCGCTCAAAGGGCTTAGAGTTGGCAAAAATAGTGCTAAAAACTTTACAAAAAAAGTTTGCTAGATAAATTTAGCTTTTGAATTAAGCTGGCTTATTAGTGTAAATTTTTAAAATAAGCCTAAATATAATATAATCACACAAATTTTTAAAAAGGATTATTAATGTCAAATATATTGATAATAGGCGCTGGCGGTGTAAGTCAAGTAGCTACCGTTAAATGCGCTATGAATAGCGATGTTTTTACAAGCATAACACTGGCAAGTAGGACAAAAAGCAAATGTGATGCGATAGCTGCTTTTATAAAACAAAAAGTTGGAGTTGATATAAAAACCGAGCAAATTGATGCTGATGACACCGATGCAGTTGTAGAGCTTATAAAAAAGACAGGTGCTGATTTGCTTTTAAATGTGGCTTTGCCTTATCAGGACCTTACTTTGATGGATGCTTGCGTAAAGGCTGGAATTCCTTATATAGATACTGCAAACTATGAACATCCAGATACTGCAAAGTTTGAGTATAAGCTTCAATGGGAAAAAGATGAAAACTTTAAAAATGCAAACACAATGGCGTTGCTTGGAAGTGGATTTGACCCTGGTGTTACAAATGTTTTTTGTGCTTATGCTCAGCAAAATTTATTTGATGAGATACATGAGATCGATATCTTAGACTGTAATGCCGGAGATCACGGATATCCTTTTGCTACAAATTTTAATCCCGAGATAAACCTTAGAGAGGTATCAGCAAACGGAAGATACTGGGAAAATGGCGAGTGGATAGAGACAAAGCCTATGGAGATTTCTTTTGCTTGGGATTATCCAAAGGTTGGTGTAAAGGATAGTTATCTGCTTTATCACGAAGAGCTTGAAAGCTTGATAAAAAACATAAAAGGGCTTAAAAGAATAAGATTTTTTATGACTTTTGGACAAAGCTATCTAACGCATATGCAATGCTTACAAAATGTGGGAATGTTACGTATTGATGAGGTAGAGCATAACGGTGTTAAGATAGTGCCTATTCAGTTTTTAAAGACACTTTTGCCAGATCCTGCTAGTCTTGGTCCTAGAACAAAGGGCAAGACAAATATAGGTTGTGTGATAAGAGGTATACATCAAGGAAAAGAGAGACAAGTTTATATATATAATGTATGTGATCACGAAGAGTGTTATAAAGAGACTGGCGCCCAAGCTGTTAGCTACACAACAGGTGTTCCTGCTATGATAGGCTCTATGATGGTAGCGAAAGGTATTTGGAATGGCAAAGGTGTATTTAATATGGAAAATTTCAATGCCAAAGAATTTATGGATGAGTTAAACAAACAAGGACTTCCTTGGGAGATAATAGAAATGAAACCGGGCGAGAGATACGAAATGATAAGAAAAATTTAATTTTTGCTTTTTATGATATAAATTTTACAGCCAAAATTTTGGCTGTAAAGAGTGATTAAACTACTGAAGTAATTTTAATACGTTTTGTTGAACACTATTAGCTTGACTCATAGCATAAGAGCCTGATTGAGCTAGTATGTTGTATTTTGAGAAGTTTGCTGATTCTGCTGCAAAGTCTACATCTCTTATTTGTGATTCTGCTGATTTAACATTTACTTGTGTTACTGTTATGTTGTTTACAGTAGCTACTAGTTGGTTTTGAACAGAACCTAGGTCAGATCTAATAAAGTCTAGTGTTCTTTGAGCTGACTCAGCTATATCCATAACAGCCATAGCACCACGTAGAGTCATAACACCTGCTGCTTGGGCAGAGGTCATAGCGGCTTTAGACATACGTTGAAATCCCATAGCGGCAGCTGTGTCTGATGCTATCTGTCCTTTTATCTCTCTAAGAGAGACAGATTTTTGATTTCCACCACTACCATCAGCAGCAGCAGTAAATGCTACAGAAAATTTACCACTATCATCACCACTACTTATCTTTATATCTCTACCATCAAGACGAACAAGGTTAAGGCGACCTATAAACATGTTTTTACTTAGCGAAATCTTATCTGATACACCTAAACGTTTACCAATGTCTTGTTTACCAGCTTCGGAACCACCAGAAATTTTTATAGCACGACCATCACGACTTGTTAATACAAGCTTGCCTTGTGGATCTATAGATGCTTCTACACCTGTTTGATCTTTTACAGCATTTATAGCATTTACTAGTGTTCCGTTGCTATCATTTGCTTTAACTTCAAGGTCACCTATCTTAACACCGTTTATATTTAACGAGACTATAGATCCAGCAGTAATAGCTTTACTAGCTATAATGGTAACATCAAACGTAGCCCTTACACCACTTTGATCTGCTACTTTGTTTATGTTTTCAGCTAAAGCACCGATACCTTTACCAAGACCATAAGATAGTTCTGTTGCTGCAACTTTTACATTGTTTATACCATCAACGTTTATAAATGTTAAGCTAACAGCGCCTTTTCCTGTTGCTGTTATCAGCTTACTACTCTCAAACCTAGTTAAACCTATCTTATCAGATGTAGTAGCACCTATACTAGCTTTTACTGTTTGGTTTGAGTATGCACCTATTTGAAACTCTTTATTTGAGAATGTTCCATTTAGTAGTTGTTGACCGTTAAATGATGTAGAGTTACCTATGTTATCTAGTTCTTCCATAAGTCTTACTATGTCAGCTTGTAGTGCTTGTCTTGATCTTGTTGTTTGACCATCTTGAGCTGCTTGAGTAGCTTTTACTTTGATAGTATCAAGTATTTTAAGTTGCTCATCCATAGCTTTATCAGCTACTTGTATGATACCTATAGCATCATTACCATTTGCTATAGCTTGACCTAAAGCACTTGCTTGTGATCTTAAGCTATCTGCAATAGCTAGACCAGAAGCATCATCTGCTGCTGTTTGAATTCTCAAACCTGATGAAAGTCTACCTAGTGAGTTAGCTAAGTTTCTGTTGTTACCAACTGCATTAGCATGTGAGTTCATAGCATTAACGTTTGTATTAATTCTAAAGCTCATTATAAATCCTTTTAATGTTTAATTAATAACCTATCCTTATGGTTATTTGATAATTAAATCGGTTCAAAATTTAGAACCTTTAGGGGGGGGGGGGGAGCAAGAAAATGCGAAAAAAATGCAAATTTTTTAGGAATTTTGTGAATTTTTTAAAATTTACATGAGAATTTGTTAAAGATAAAATTAAGTTTGTGAGTTTGTTAAAAATAGTAAGACTTGGCAGATAAAAGTAAAATTAAACTCAAAAATACAACTCGCCATACAAAAGTTATGTATTTTAAGTCTCTTAAAGATTTCTCATAATCTTTAAGGAATTATTAAGTTAAAGTTTATTGTATAGAAATTGTAAGCTCTTTAAGCCCTACCGCCTTAGCATATCTTAAAATCGTGCTAAATTTTGAGTCTATTGATTGTTCAAATCTAGCCAAATTTGACTGTTTCATATTCATCTTTTTGGCAATTTGAGTTTGTGTCATATTACTTTTGATTCTAGCTTTTATAAGTTGTTTTTTAAGTTCAAACTCTGGTATCAAAGCTTCATACTCTTTTTTAAACTCTTCATCTTTTATCATCTCGTTAAATACACTATCAAAACTAATTGTTCCCATTTTCAAATTCCTTTAATCTATACTTTGCTATTTGCATTATTGATTTTGGTAGTTTATCTTTTTTCTTAACTACACTTATAAGTATTAAAATTTGTTTTCCTTTTTGATAACAATAAATACTTCGTGCTATACCTTCACTTGATTTTGCTCGTATTTCAAAAACCCATCCTGTAAACTTTTTTATATTTATGTTATAGATAGTGCTTTAAATTTGATTTTATGGATTTGTAATTCTAATTTATTTTATTAAAACCTATAATAATACTTTTAAAACTCATAAATAATAAAAAAGCCAAAAGGTTTACCCCTTTGGCTAAAGATTTATATAAATTAAAACTATTGTAATAATTTTAATACGTTTTGTTGAACACTATTAGCTTGACTCATAGCATAAGAGCCTGATTGAGCTAGTATGTTGTATTTTGAGAAGTTTGCTGATTCTGCTGCAAAGTCTACATCTCTTATTTGTGATTCTGCTGATTTAACATTTACTTGTGTTACTGTTATGTTATTTACAGTAGCTACTAGTTGGTTTTGGACAGAACCAAGGTCAGATCTAATAAAGTCTAGTGTTCTTTGAGCTGACTCAGCTATATCCATAACAGCCATAGCACCACGTAGTGTCATAACTCCAGCTGCTTGGGCAGAGGTCATAGCATTACCACTCATTCTATGAAAGCCCATAGCGGCAGCTGTTTTTGAGTTTATCTGACCTTTTATCTCCCTAAGAGATACTGATGCTTCTGCACCGCCGTTACTTTTTTCCTTTGATGAAGCACTAAATGCTGTAGAGAAAGATCCATTAGCATTACCAGCATTTCCACCACTTATCTTAATATCTCTACCATCAAGACGAACAAGGTTTAGACGACCAATAAAACCTTTACTTAAAGCAGAACCTGGCATTTCTTCACCTTTAGTTCCATACCCAAATACTGTTGAAATTTTATCCCCTTCTGCAGGTCCGCCACCAGCAACACTTATAACCCTACCATCTCTACTTGTAAGAACAAGTTTACCTTGTGGATCTATAGATGCTTCTACGCCCGTTTGATCTTTTACTTGATTTATAGCATTTACTAGTGTTCCGTTGCTATCGTTTGTTTTAACAGCAAGATCTCCTATTTTTATACCATTAATAGTTAGGCTTTGCATATTTCCAGATACAACCGCTTTTGCGCCAACCCAAGTAACATCAAATGAAGCCCTTACACCTGTTTGATCTGCTACTTTGTTGATGTTTTCAGCTAAAGCACCAAGACCTTTACCAAGACCTGTTGATATAACAGTAGCTGCAACTTTTACATTGTTTATACCATCAACGTTTATAAAGGTAAGTGTTACTTTACCAGCAGCTGTTATAAACTTACTACTCTCAAACCTAGTTAAACCTATCTTATCAGATGTAGTAGCACCAATACTTGCTTTTACTGTTTGGTTTGAGTATGCACCTATTTGAAACTCTTTATTTGAGAATGTTCCATTTAGTAGTTGTTGACCATTAAATGATGTAGAGTTACCTATGTTATCTAGTTCTTCCATAAGTCTTACTATGTCAGCTTGTAGTGCTTGTCTTGATCTTGTAGTTTGACCATCTTGAGCTGCTTGAGTAGCTTTTACTTTGATAGTATCAAGTATTTTAAGTTGCTCATCCATAGCTTTATCAGCTACTTGTATGATACCTATAGCATCATTACCATTTGCTATAGCTTGACCTAAAGCACTTGCTTGTGATCTTAAACTATCTGCAATAGCTAGACCAGAAGCATCATCTGCTGCTGTTTGAATTCTCAAACCTGATGAAAGTCTACCTAGTGAGTTAGCTAAGTTTCTGTTGTTACCAACTGCATTAGCATGTGAGTTCATAGCATTAACGTTTGTATTAATTCTAAAGCTCATTATAAATCCTTTTAATGTTTAATTAATAACCTATCCTTATGGTTATTTGATAATTAAATCGGTTCAAAATTTAGAACCTTTAGGGGGGGGGGAGCAATAAAATGCGAAAAAAATGCAAATTTTTTAGGAATTTTGTGAATTTTTTAAAATTTACATGAGAATTTGTTAAAGATAAAATTAAGTTTGTGGAATTTTATATGAGAGCTTGAATAAAACAAAAAAATAACAAGAAGGGCAAAAGCCCTTCAGTGATATTTTAAAAACCAGTTCCCCTTAAAGTAACACGTTTTCTATATACATTTGATACCTCTGTAGCATCACCGACTAAAAGAGCATTTGTTGCACAAACAGCAGCACACATAGGAACTTTTCCCTCTGCAATGCGATTTTGTCCGTATAACTCCCTTTCTTGGTGTGAGTTTGTAGGAGCCGGGCCGCCAGCACACATAGTGCATTTATCCATTTCTCCTTTGATACCAAAAGCCCCATCTCTTGGAAATTGAGGCGCACCAAATGGACAAGCATACAAGCAGTATCCACAACCTATACATTTATCCTTGTCATGCAAAACGATACCATCTTCACGAATATAAAAACAATTTACAGGACAAACCTGCTCGCAAGGTGCATCTGTGCAGTGTTGACAAGCTATGGTTGTTGAAATCTCTTTGCCAACTATGCCATCATTTAAAGTTATTACCTTACGGCGATTTATCCCAACTGGAGTTTCATGAGCTGAAGAGCAAGCCACTTGACAAGCAAAACAACTAATACATCTGTTGTTATCAACATAAAATTTCATTCTTGCCATATCTTGCTCCTTACTTTGCTATCTCATCTAAGAAATTTGTTTTAAAGCCCATAGGCTCAGCTTTTTCTAAACGACAAAGACCGGCATTAAACTCAGAAATTTGTGTTACCGGGTCAAAACCGTAGTTTGTTATAGTGTTTGAGCTTTCGCCTATCGTATAAGGCTTTGTGCCTTCTGGATATCTGTCTGATAAATCAACACCTTGCATAATGCCAGCAAAGTTATATGGAAGACAAATTCTATCAGGTGTAACGCTGTGGTTGTGATAGCATTTTACCTTTATCTTTGTGCCTGTTGGTGAGTGTATCCACATCATATCACCATCAAGTATTTCATATTCTAATGCAAGCTCAGGGTTTACATACGCAAACATTTCAGGAGTTATCGCTGATAGGTACTTACTTGTTCTTTCTATCATACCAGCACCACTTAGGTTTACAAGTCTCATTGTACTGATAATAGTTGGGAATTCTTTACTCCAGTTTTCTTTGGTTTGTTCGCTTTTAAATTTAGTTTCAACACGGAAATTTTTCTCTTGGTCATCAAATGTTGGATATTTTTCTACCAAATCAGGGCGTGGCGAGTGGATAGGCTCTCTGTGTTTTGGAATTTGATCTATAAATTCCCAAACAATAGCCCTTGCTTTTGCATTTCCATAAGGTGTAATACCAGCTTCACGGCATTTTTCGAGGATGATTCCGCTATAATCAGTCATCCAATCATCACCCATTTTTGCTTTTTCTTCCTCTGTAAGTTGTATACCGAGAACTTTTTCTATATTTGCTTTTGTTATTTGAGGATACCCACCTTTTACTTTAGCATCTTTTATGCTTATAGCCTCACTTGCTATCAAGCTTTCGCCATCATGTTCTAAGCCAAAGCGATTTCTAAAACCAGAACCACCTTGAGTATAAGGAACATCAGGGCGATATAGTATAGGAGTTCCACTATGTTTTTCATCCCAACAAGGCCAAGGAAGTGCGTAATATTCGCCTTTTACTTCTCCTGCTATACCAAGTTGTGTGTCAGGATCAAAATTTTGCCAGTTAGCTTGATGTCTTCTTAGTCTTTCTGCTCTCCAGCCTGTAAGTCCTATACTTTTGCCCATTCTAGCCATCTCATTTGTGGCATCATCAGGCCAAACAAAAGTATCCTTAACTACTTTTAGTTCTCCGTCAACAACTTCCATTTTTAAAGATTTTGTAAATTCATCATAAAAGCCCCATTTTTTAGCAAATTCAAACATTACCTCATGATCTGGCTTGCTTTCATATAGTGGTTTCACAACTTGACTTCTCCACTGTCCAGCTCTATTTGTTGCAACAACTGTTCCTTCATTTTCAAATTGGGTTGCAACAGGCAAGATATAAACCCCATCTTTTCTATCACTAAGAATTGCAACCTCATTTACAAATGGTTCAGCAACAACCAATAAATCAAGTTTATCTACCGCTTGTTGTATTTTATGAAGATGAGACATTGAAGCGATGCCAGTTCCTTGAACCCAAAGAACTTTTAACTCTCCACTTGAAAATGTTTTTTCCTCTTTTAATACACCTTGCCACCATTTAGCCAAAGACCATCCTTTTTCGTTTCTCCAATTCCTGTCTTCTGGATTTTTAGGGTTGTGATAAAAATACTCTTGGAATTTTGTTCCTTTTACAGCTTCTTTACTAATCTTTTCTTCTTTGGTTGAAACTGCAAATCTTTTGACAAAGTCATCAAATTCAACACCCCATCCTTTGCAGAAATATCTCCATGCTTTATCTCCAAGACCATAATACGTAGGAAGTGTATCTGCTAGGTTGCCCATATCGGTTGCACCTTGAACATTATCGTGCCCTCTTATTATATTACATCCGCCGCCTGGTTTACCCATATTTCCAAGAACTGTTTGTAATATAGATAAAATTCTTGTATTTGAGCTACCAACTGAGTGTTGTGTGATACCAAGTGACCAAGCAACAGTAGCTGGTTTTGTGGTAGCAAATAATTTTGTTATTTGTATTATTTGATCAGCAGGAACTCCTGTAACATTACTTGTTTCCTCAGGTGTCCATTTTTTAGCTTCTTCTTTTATTTTGTCTATTCCGTAAGATCTGTTTTTTATATATTCTTTGTCTTCCCAGCCGTTTTTAAATATCAAGTGTAGCATTCCATACACAAAAGCTATATCTGTACCAGGTCTTAATCTCACATAATGATCAGCTCTTGCTGCTGATTTTGTAAAAATTGGATCAACAACTATTAATTTACAATTGTTTCTATCTTTTGCTTGTAGCATGTGTTTAAATCCTATTGGATTTGCAACTGCTGAGTTTGCACCTATTAAAAGTATTGCTTTTGAATTCGCTGTAACATCACCAAAGTGATTTGTCATAGCGCCATAACCCCAAGTATTTGCGGCACCCGCAACTGAAGCACTATGTCAAATTCTTGCAACGTGATCTATGTTATTTGTTCCCCAAAATGCTGCGAATTTTCTAAAATACCAAGATTGTTCGTTGTTAAACTTAGCAGACCCAAGAAATTCAACACAATCAGGACCATGCTCTTTTCTTATTTCAAGCATTTTGTCACCGATTTCATTAATTGCTGTTTCCCAGCTTATTCTTTGCCACTTACCATCAACTTTTTTCATCGGGTATTTTATTCTTTGTTTGCTCTTTGTTAGATCTATTTGATCTATCCCCTTACAGCAGTGGCTACCTTGTGAAATTGGATGATGAATCGCCATATCTTGGCGAACCCAAACCCCATCTTTTACCTCTGCTTCTATACCACAGCCAGCAGAGCATATAGAACATATAGTTCTTACGGTTTTAGAACCCTCGTATGGATTTGGTATAGCTGTATTCTTGCCTTTTTGAAGTGTTTCGTTTTTATTGCCAAAACAAGCAACACTGCCAGCTCCAAGTGCTGCGAGTTTGAGAAACGAACGTCTTCCTATTTTTTCATTGTTCATAAATCAACCCCTAATAAGCGATTTTATAAAAATGCTCCCACATTTGTGTTTTGTGATAAAGCACCTCTTTTTTATTGGATTTGCCAACTACTACACCATTACTGTCAGCCAAATCAGAAATTTTTGCTGTATCTGCTAGTGTATTTGTTGCAACAACTCCACCTGCTAGTGTTGAAACTTTAAGAGCTTTTCTTAAAAACTCTCTGCGATTTACCTTCATGATTGCAACCCCTGTTTCATAGTTTATATGTAAAATTTGCATATTTATAAAAAGCAAAAATTACAATTTATTTATAAAGCCCATTTCTGGGCAGCCTAAATCATAAAAAACTGAAAATTTATAAAAATTTATTAGTAAAATTCTAAAAAATTTACAAATATGCAAATTTAGCACACTCATTAAAAATAATAAATTAATTTAAAAAATAATGTTATTTTTTCATATTTGTTTAAGTAAAAATGCCTTTTTAGACCTTTGAAGTAACTTTTATATAATTAATATAGTTTTGAGATAGATAAAAAATAAATATACTAAGAGATTTGTTTTGCAATCATAAAAGAAGAAGATAATATTTTTTGCTCTCTAAAAAAGAGAGCAAAAACTAACAATTTACCATTTTAGCTAGGCCGCCAAGTGAAGTTTCTTTGTATTTTGAGTTCATGTCTTTACCTGTTTTATACATGGTTATAATTACCTCATCTAAGCTAACTCTACCTGTTGCATCCCCATATAAAACCATCTTGGCTGCACTTATAGCCTTTATAGCACCTAAGACATTTCTTTCTATACAAGGTATTTGAACCAAACCACCAACGGGATCACATGTAAGACCTAAGTGATGTTCCATTGCGATTTCAGCGGCATTAAAGACTTGTTCGGTGCTTGCACCACTAACTATAGCCATAGCTGCCGCTGCCATAGAACTAGCAACACCTATCTCAGCTTGACATCCAGCCTCAGCACCACTTATGCTTGCATTCTTTTTGTATAAATAACCAATAGCAGCAGCTGTTAGAATAAAATTAATTATTTTTTCTTCATCCATATAAAAACGATGATTTTGGATATATAAAAGCACAGCAGGTATGACACCACAAGCACCATTTGTTGGTGCTGTAACAACTTTACCTCCACTTGCATTTTCTTCTGCTACGGCTCTTGCATACATTGAAACATAATCAATCATAGCAAGTGGATCTAGATCCTCTTTTTGATTTTCATCGAGTCTTTTTTTGATAGCTGGAGCCAATCGCTTTAGGTTTATAATGCCTGGCAAAGTTCTTTCTTTGCTTGTTATACCGTTATTATAGCACTCCATCATAGCATCATAAATTTCAAGACAATATGCCTTTATGTCTTTTTTGCTCATATGCTCACTCTCTCTAAGCATTACAATCTCAGGTATAGAGTGTTTATGTATATTGCAAAGTTCCGATAGTCTTTGGGCGCTTTCAAACTCAAAACTATTGATCTCTTTTTTTGTAAAACCATTAGTTTTACCGCCTATCTCATTAGGTGTTGCTACAAAACCACCACCGGTAGAATAGTAAGTTTGAGTAATGATTGTATTATTATCCTTATCAAAAGCACTTGCTATTAATCCATTTTCGTGCAGAGGAAGCATAGAATCATCAAAAACTATATCTCTATCATATATAAATTCTATTTCATTTATGCCAGATAAAATTAACTTGTTATTGCTAATAGCATTATGTATAATCTCACGCTTTCCTTCAGGTGTTACATCTTTTGGAGCAACACCACAAAGTCCTATAATACACCCTATATCAGTCAAGTGTCCCTTGCCTGTCAGGCTAAGAGATCCATGCAAGACAACTTGCACTCTATGAACATCATTGACTTTATCCCCAAGAAGTTCACAAAATTTATTCATAGCTACTATAGGGCCTATTGTATGAGAACTACTAGGCCCTACGCCTATTTTAAAAATAGATAAAATGCTATCCATGATTTTTATACCATTTTGCCATAAACAACACTTAAGATGGTTAGAGCACCCATTAAAAATACAAAACCATCAAATAGTGGATTTTTAAACTTAGCCATTGCAGGAATTTTATATATCGCAATAATTGGCATTATGAATAATATAGCTGCTATAATTGGCCCACCCAAGTCCTCTATAAAACCTAATATACTTGGATTTATATAGCCTACAACAACGGTGCTTATGTATAAAAATATAGTTGCACCAATTTTTGCAGCACGGCTATTTGGTTTGCCATCTTTACCTTTTGTTTTATGTAGTATTCCGCAAAGTCCTTCATAGGCACCATAGTAGTGTCCAAAGAAAGATGAAGCAATAGCAAGTAGCGCTACTAAAGGACCAGCATAAGCTATGATTGGACTATCAAATTCATTTGCAAAATATGAAAGTACAGGAATATTTGCAGCACGAGCTTTTGCAAAATCATCAGGATTTAAGCATAAAACACTTGAAAAAACAAATATCATAACAAATAACAAAAGTATAACACTAGCACCAAATTCAATTTTGCCTGCATTTGCATCAGTATCATTTGGATACTCTCTTTGAACACTTTGTGCAAATGTTGAGACAATTGGACTATGGTTAAAAGAAAATACAAGCACAGGAAGAGTTAGCCAAATAACACCTAAAAAATCACCCATTGCTGGAACATTTGCTATAGTGTCAAATTTCCAATGTGGCATTAGATATAATGAAAAAGCAAGTAATATAGCACAAAGAGGATAAACAAGGGCGCTACATATCTTTGTAACTATCTCTTCGCTAAATACAAGTACAAACATCATAACACTAACCAAAGCAAAAGCTAAAATGAAGCGATTAGGTTCAGCAAAACCAAGTTGGTGAACTATAAATGAATTTACTGTATTTGTTATACCGACACCGTATGCTAAACAAATAGGAAAGATAGCAAAAAAGTAAAGAAATGTAATAGCAACACCCCAGCCTTGACCAAAATGCTCTGTTACGACTTGTGTTATGTCCATTTGAGGCTTAGAACCTGAGTTAACAAAACGAGCCAAGTTTTTGTGGCTTAAATATGTCATAGGAAAAACTAAAAAACACATTATAACAATAGGCCAAAAACCACCCGTTCCTGCTCTAATAGGTAAAAATAAAATACCTGCACCTACAGCGGTTCCAAAAAGCGATAGCATCCAACGTGCATGAAAAGAATTTATTTTCATAAAATAACCTTTAAAAAATAATTTACTTTCAAATTGTATTTATAAATTTATAAAATAACCTTTAAAAAAATATTATTTTACTATTTTAAGTACAAAATATTACATTATGTAACTATTTATAATATTTTTATTATTTAATATACAAAAAATATAATATAAATTTAAAATAAATTTATATTAATGGTATTTTAGTTTTATATTAATGTATGCTATAATAAATATATAACTTGATTTTATAGTTAGTCTAAAAAATAAATAAAATTTTAATAGTTTCATTTATCTTTTAACTTTTTTGAAGTAAAATCATGCGAATTTTTTACTAAGGAGGTAAGATTTGGATTTTTTAGATAGTCTTGTTAAGAATATAAATTCTTATCTTTGGGGACCTTATGTGCTTATAGCTTTGCTTTGCGGAACTGGCATTTATTTTACAATAAGGCTTAAATTTGTTCAATTATTTAAATTTAAAATAGCTGTTCGTAGACTTTTTGGTAGTTTTTCATTGCATGGAGATGCCGCTGGAAAAGAGGGTATGACATCTTTTCAGGCTGTTGCTACCTCTATAGCTGCACAGGTAGGAACTGGAAATTTAGTTGGTGCTTCAACAGCACTTATAATGGGAGGACCTGGTGCTATTTTTTGGATGTGGATAGCAGCTTTTTTTGGTATGGCTACAAATTTTGCTGAAATTTGTCTTGCTCAAATTTATAAAACTAAAGATGATAGCGGTCATACTATAGGCGGACCTGCTTTTTATATATCAAGAGGGCTTGGAGGAAAATTAGGTAAATTTTTGGCAGGTTTTTTTGCCATAGCTATAATATTGGCTCTTGGTTTTATGGGAAATATGGTTCAAGCAAACTCAATTACAGATGGTTTTGAAAGTGCTTTTGGTGTTTCAAAATATTTTAGTGGAGCTATTTTATCACTTATATGTACTATAGTTTTTATAGGCGGTGTAAAGAGAATAACTCGTGTCGCTGAAAAAGTTGTCCCTATAATGGCAATCTGTTATGTAATTGTAGGAGTTGCTATTATAGTTTCTAATGTTTCAGAAATTTCTTCTGTTTTTTCTTTGATATTTGAAAGTGCATTTAACCCTAGCGCTGCTTGGGGCGGTGCTACTGGAGCTACTATCTCATCTGCAATGCGTTATGGTATAGCAAGAGGTCTTTTTAGTAATGAGGCAGGTATGGGTTCAACCCCACACTCTCACGCCACAGCAAAAGTAAAACATCCAGTTGAGCAAGCTGTTCTTGGTGTAATGTCTGTTTTTATAGATACATTTGTTGTTTTAAATATCACAGTTTTTGTTATACTTTCATCAGGAGTAGTTGAATTTGTTGATGGTAAATCAGTTTATATAGGTATTACTCTTGTTCAAGAGGCGTTTTCTTCGCATTTGCTAGGACACACACTTGGTTATGCTTTTATAGCTATTTGTCTTTTCTTTTTCGCATTTACTACTATTGTTGGATGGTATTATTTTGGTGAGATAAATGTTCGTTATCTGTTTGGAAAAAAAGGGATAATATTTTTTCAGATTTGTGTTGTATTTTTTGTTTTTTATGGAAGCTTGCAAAAGGTAGATTTGGTCTGGGAATTGGCCGATATGTTTAATGGACTTATGGTGTTACCAAACCTTATAGCGGTTTTGATACTTAGCCCAATTGTTGTAAAGCTTTTAAAAGACTATGATGACAAAAAAGAATATAATAAAGATAATTATATAAAATAAGGATATTTTTGAAGGAAATTCTAATAACAAATGATGATGGTTATGAAGCTAATGGACTGATTGAATTAAGAAATGCTTTGCTAGAACTAGGAGATGTAAGGGTGACAGTTGTCGCCCCTAGTTCTGAAAAATCAGCTTGCGCCCACTCTCTTACTCTTACTAAACCTTTGAGATTTATAAAAATAGATGATGATTTTTTTAAGTTAGAGGATGCAACTCCTAGCGATTGTGTTTATCTTTCTTTTCACGCACTTTTTAACAAAAAGCCAGATTTGGTTATATCTGGTATAAATCATGGTTCAAATTTAGGAGAGGATATTACTTATTCTGGTACTTGTGGTGCTTGTATGGAAAGTATTTTGCAAGATGTTCCAAGTATTGCTTTTTCTCAATTTTATAAAAATAATTCACTAAGCGAGCTAGGCTTTGATCTAGCTAAAGATGTTGTAAAATACATAACCAAAAAAGTGCTTAACGGCGATGTGTGTTTGCCAAAAAGACAATTTTTAAATGTTAATATACCTAGCGTTAAAAGATCAGACTTTAAAGGTTATAAAGTAGTTCCAATAGGAAATAGAAAATACGGCACTGATGCTATGCTTAACCGAAATCCAAGGGGTGTTGAGTATTATTGGCTTGGGAACTTAAAACCTGATTTTACTCAAATAAATGAAGAAAATGATCTAAGTGAAATCAATGCAGGATATGCAACCATAACACCAATAAAAGTTGATCTAACAGCTTATGAAAGCATTGATAGTCTTAAAAAGGTTTTTTGACTTTAAACCTTTTAAGGCTTTTGATTATTCAGCTTTTTATTTAGTTGCTATGTTTATATAAATATTTATTTCTTGTTAAAAACAAATATTTTATTTTGTTAAGTTTTTCATCATATTAAGAGTTATAAAAAACATTATTGAATAATAAAGCCAAGATTAAAAATCTTTTTATAAAATTACGCTAAAAATTTAAGGAATTTTATGGATAAAATTGATAGGTTTACCCGTTCTAGATGGCTTTTTGAAGATGATTTTGATGTAATTTCAAATTCAAAAATCATAGTCTTTGGAGTTGGTGGAGTTGGTGGAATATGTGTTGATGCCTTGGCTCGCAGTGGTGTTGGTAAAATTATTGTGGTTGATAAGGATAAATTTGATATAACAAATCAAAACCGCCAAATTTATAGCGAAGCTGTTGGCAATATAAAAGTTGATGAGTTTAAAAAAAGATATGAAAATATTGAAGCTATTTGCGATATAGTAACACCTGAGTTTGTGGATAAATTTGATTTTTCAAGCTTTGATATCGTTATAGATGCTATAGATGATGTTCCGGCTAAGGTTGCTCTTGCTTTAAAAACTCATAAAAAACTCATCTCCTCGATGGGTGGAGCAAAACGTATAGATGCTACCCAAGTAAAGATAGCTTCAATTTATAAAACATATAACGACCCTTTTGCAAGAAAGATAAGATATGAACTTAAAAAGGCAAATTTTAAAGGTAATTATGATGTTGTTTTTTCAAGCGAGCTACCAAGATGTCAAAAACTAGGTAGTTTTATGGGAGTAACTGCTGTTTTTGGACTAAATTTAGCATCATTGGCTATTAGAAAGCTTTTAAATTCAAGTAAAATGGGTTATAATCAAAATAAAAATTAGGTAAATATGAGTAATAAAATTTTAGTTTGCGCGCTTGAACCATCTGCAAATTTGCATTTAGAGCAAGTTTTGTTAAAACTGAAAGATTATGAGCTTTTGGGTATTTTTGATGAAAAATTTGGAAAGCCTTATATGAAAAGCTCTGAGTTTTCAGCTATGGGATTTATTGAGGTTTTACCACTTGTTTTTAAGGCAAAAAAAGCCATGAAAGAACTTGTAAAACTAGCAAAAGATGTTGATAGTATTCTTTTAATAGATAGTCCAGCTTTTAATCTTCCTTTTGCAAAAAGCTTAAAAGAGGCAGGAGTTAAGGCTAAGATTACATATTATATACTTCCACAAGTTTGGGCTTGGAAAGAAAAAAGGGTGGCTAAGGTTGAACGTTATTGTGATAATCTAGCATCAATTTTGCCATTTGATGATAGGTATTATTCAAAAAGCCAGTATGTAGGCCATCCTTTGTTAGATGAGATTAAATTTAAAAAAACAGACATAAGCTCTAACTCGCAAATAGCTTTTTTGCCCGGTTCAAGAAAGAGTGAGATAACAAGACTTATGCCGATTTTTAAAGAGTTAGCAACACATATAAATACAAAAAAAGTTATTTGTGTGCCAAAACATCTTATGGATAGTTTGGATGAAATTTATGGTGATTTGAGTGAGTTTGAAATTTCAAACGACACGCCCAAAACTCTTTTTGAAAGTGAGTTTGCGTTTATATGTTCAGGCACTGCCACCCTTGAAGCGGCTCTTATCGGAACGCCTTTTGTTCTTTGTTATAAAGCTAAGGCCTTAGATGTATGGCTTGCTAGAAAGTTTTTGAAGATAAAATACGCAGGACTTGCAAATATTATTTTTGATTTTATAGGCAAAAGGGCTATTCACGATGAGCTTATTCAAGATGATGTTAGTGTTGAAAATTTATTAAAATCATACAAGGAGTGCGATAGAGATATATTTTTGTCATCTTGTAATGAGCTTAGGAATTTTTTAAAACATGGAAGTAGCCAAAATGTTGCAAATATGATAAATGGAGGAAAAAATGAGTGAACCTATGACTATTTATGGGTATGAAAAAATTGAAGCTGAATTAAAAGACTTAAAGCAAGTTCAAAGACCTCAAATAGTAAAAGAGATAGATGTTGCTAGAAGTTATGGTGACTTGAAAGAAAATGCAGAATATCACGCAGCTAAGGAAAAACAAGCTTTTATAGAGGCTAGAATTGCTGAACTTGGCGCATTGTTAACAAAAGCAGAAGTTGTGGATCCTAGTTCTTATGAGCATGATAAGGTTAGGTTTGGATCAAACGTTACTATAATGGATTTGGATACAGAAGAGGAAAAGGCTTATACTATTGTTGGTGTTAGTGAGAGTGATTTAGATAAAGGACTTATCTCTATAAACTCACCTTTAGCAAAACAATTAATAGGTAAAAGTGAAGGTGATGAGGTAACACTTAGACTACCAAATGGTGTTAAAGATGTTGAAATCATTGAGGTTTGTTATAAGCCGATTGAATTTTAAATAATTTTTTTGAGGATTAATGAGTAGTTTGTATGATATAAAAGATGGTGCTATTTTTGTTTCTGATGCACATGAGAACGAAAATAGAGATAAGCTTTTGGTTTTTTTAAGAGATATAAAAGATAAAAAGATACAGACTACTCAGCTTTTTTTACTTGGAGATATTTTTGATTTTATAACCGGTTACACCGAGTATTCAATGAAATTTTATGATGAACATATAAGACTTATAAAGGAAATTTCTAATGAAATAGAGGTTTTTTTTATAGAGGGAAATCATGATTTTAGAATGTCAAATTTATTTAAGGACACAAGTGTTAAGGTTTTTGAAATATCATCTCAACCGGTTAAATTTAAGGCATTAAACTCAAATATCGAGATAGCTCATGGTGATAATTTCTTACCATTTATAAGTAAATATGCATTGCTTTTTTTGCGTGTAAAATCATTTTTGGTTTTTATGAATTTTGTAGATAGGATATTTAATTTTAAAATTTCTAAGTGGATTTTAAATAAACTAAAATTTAAAAAACTTGATTATAAAATACCAAATTTCAAAGAGGTTATAGAACCTAAATTAAGTCATTACAATGCTGATTATGTCATTGAAGGACATTATCATCAAGGTTGTATTTTTGATATAGAAAATAAAAAATATATAAATTTACCATGTTTTGCGTGCAACCAAAGTTATTTTATAGTAGAATACGAAAATGATAAAATAAAATTCATTAAAAAAATCTGAAAGGACATTGATGTTTGGAGACGACGTATTGAAAACGGGTTCAAACGAGATGGAGCTTGTTGATTTTCGTATCTTTAAAAAAACAGATAAAAAAGTATATGAAGGTATATACGGTGTAAATGTTGCAAAAGTTCGCGAAATCATTAAGATGCCAAATCTTACAGAGTTGCCAGGAGTTCCTGATTATATAGAGGGTATTTTTGACCTTCGTGGAGTTGTTATACCTGTTATAAATCTTGCTAGATGGATGAATATAGTTGAGCCAACAGATGAAGTTAGTATAAAACCTCGTGTTATAATAGCTGAGTTTAGCGGCATACTTATTGGTTTTATAGTTCATGAAGCAAAAAGAATTAGGCGTATAAGCTGGAAAGACATTGAGCCAGCTAGTTTTGCATCTGGAACAGGTGCCGGGACACTTGATAAGGGTAAAATAACAGGTGTTACTCGTATAGAGAATGATGAAGTTTTGCTTATACTTGATCTTGAAAGTATAGTTGAAGAGCTTGGAATTTATTCTCCTAAGCTAGATGTTGAAATAGATGAAAGTAAAAAAATACGTGGTATTGCAGTTGTTTTAGATGATAGTGCAACAGCAAGAAAACTTGTTAAAGATGCATTAGAAAAAATGGGACTTACTGTCACAGAAGCAAAAAATGGAGTCGAGGGCTTAGAAAGAATGAGCGAACTTTATGATAGGTTTGGCGATGATATATCAAAAGAAGTTCGTGTTATTTTAAGTGATATAGAGATGCCTCAAATGGATGGCTATCATTTTGCTTCAAATGTAAAAAATGATGAGAGATTTAAAAATATACCTATAGTATTTAGTTCATCTTTAAGTAATGAATTTAGCGAAGTTCAAAGTAAAGAAGCTGGCGGTGCTGCTTACCTTACTAAATTTGATGCAAGTGTATTTTATCAAGAGGTGCTAAAAGTTATAGAGGCACACTCAAAAAATATTAATTAGGAGTGATTTATGGATGATATGAGAGAAATAATGGAAGACTTCTTGATAGAAGCCTTTGAACTTATAGAACAAATAGATCATGATCTTGTTGAGCTAGAGTCAAATCCTGAAGACCTTGAATTATTGAATAGAATTTTTAGGGTTGCGCATACAGTCAAAGGAAGCTCTTCATTTTTAAATTTTGATATTTTAACAAAGCTTACTCATCATATGGAAGATGTGCTTAATAAAGCAAGAAAAGATGAGCTAAAAATAACACCTGATGTTATGGATGTGGTTCTTGAGTCAGTAGATATGATGAAAGGTCTTTTGCATGGAATTAGAGATCATGGAAACGATACAGATGTTGGTATAGAGATAGAAAATATTTGTAAGCGCTTAACCGCTATATCAGAAGGCGATGATAGTAAAGCCTCTGCATCTCAAGAGACAGAAAAAGAGCCTGAGCCTGTTGTTCAAGCTGAACCAGAGCCAGAGATAAGTGATGAAGAGCTATCAAAGCTTAGTGATGATGAGGTTGAAGCCGAGATAGAAAGGCTTTTACAGGTTAGAAAAGCAGAAGATAAGGCTAGACGCGAAAGTAAAAAATCAGCTCAAAAAACAGAAGCTCCTAAGCCAACTCCCGCGGCAGCCCCTAAACTAAAAGAAGAACCTGCTAAAAAAGTTCCTGTTCAATCTAGTGGAGCAGTAGCACAAGAACAAACTATCAGGGTTGAAGTAAAAAGACTTGATCACTTAATGAACTTAATAGGTGAACTTGTTCTTGGTAAAAACCGTTTGCTTAAAATTTATGATGATGTTGAAGAGAGATATGAGGGTGAGAAATTCCTTGAAGAGCTTAATCAAGTTGTTTCAAGCCTAAGCATAGTAACTACCGATATTCAGCTTGCTGTTATGAAAACAAGAATGCTTCCTATAGCAAAAGTGTTTAATAAATTCCCAAGAATGATTAGGGACTTAAGCCGTGAACTTGGAAAACAGATAGATCTTGAAATTTCAGGTGAGGAAACAGAGCTTGATAAATCTATCGTAGAAGAGATAGGCGATCCGTTAGTTCACATCATTAGAAACTCTTGCGATCATGGTATAGAAGATCCAGAGGTAAGAAAAATTGCCGGTAAAAATGAAAAAGGTCTCGTTCAACTAAAAGCATATAATGAGGGCAATCATATAGTTATAGAGATAGTTGATGATGGAAAAGGTCTTGATGCTCATATGCTTAAAGCAAAATCAATAGAAAAAGGTATTATTACCGAAAGAGAAGCTGATGCTATGAGCGATAAAGAGGCTTTTGGTCTTATATTTAAGCCTGGATTTTCAACAGCCGCCAAGGTAACAAATGTAAGTGGTCGTGGCGTTGGTATGGACGTTGTTAAGACTAACATAGAAAAACTAAATGGTATTATTGATATAGATAGTGAAGTTGGTAAAGGTACTGTAATGAAATTAAAAATACCTTTAACTTTGGCTATTATTCAGTCTTTATTAGTTGGAACTCAAGAGGAGTTTTATGCTATACCATTAGCTAGTGTTTTAGAAACAGTTCGTGTGCCTATAGATGATATATATACAATAGATGGTAAAAATGTTCTTAGACTTCGTGATGAGGTTTTATCTCTAGTTAGGCTTTCTGATGTATTTGGTGTAAATAAAGTATTTGATGGTGGAGAACAAACCTATGTTGTTATTATAGGTGTTGCAGAAGCAAAGCTTGGTATTATAGTTGATACTCTTGTTGGACAAGAGGAAATTGTTATAAAATCAATGGGCGATTATTTGCAAAATATACATGGTATAGCAGGCGCTACTATACGCGGTGATGGTAGAGTTACTTTAATTATTGATGTTGCTGCTATGATGGAAATGGCAAAAGATATTAAAGTAAATATTAGAGCCGAATTGGATGCTGAATCTAAAAATGTAAAAGAAAAACCAAGTGATTATAAGGTTCTTATAGTGGATGATTCAAAAATGGATAGAACTATAATGCAAAAATCACTTGAACCAACAGGTGTGACTGTTATAGAAGCTACAAATGGTGTTGAGGCTCTTAGCTTAATAAAATCAGGAGAGCATGCATTTGATGCTATATTGATAGATATAGAAATGCCTAGAATGGATGGATATACCTTAGCCGGTGAGATAAGGAAATATTCAAAATATAGAAATTTACCATTAATAGCCGTTACATCTAGAACATCTAAAACAGATAGATTGCGTGGTGTTGAGGTAGGAATGACAGAGTATATTACAAAACCTTACTCTTCAGAATATCTTGAAAACGTTGTTAGAAAAAATATCAAGTTACCATAGGGAGTAAGATATGAGCAATAATAAATTAAATGAAGTCTTACAAAAGCAAAAAAAACAGATAGAAGGTCCTGAAGATACTAGAAGCGAAGATATTATTCAATTAGTCGGCTTTGTGGTTGGTGATGAAGAATATGCTATACCAATTTTAAACATTCAAGAGATAATAAAGCCGATAGAGTATACTCGTGTTCCAAGTGTTCCTGAGTATGTTTTGGGTGTATTTAATTTAAGAGGTAATGTTATACCTCTTATAGACTTAAGAAAGAGATTTGCTTTAAATGCAGGAAAGCAAAGTAGCAGCACTAGATATATTGTTATGAAAGATGATGAGAATATTGCTGGATTTGTTATAGATAGATTGACAGAAGCTATTCGTATAAATAGAAACAGGATTGATCCGCCGCCTGAGACTTTGGTAAAAGATAAAGGAATGATATACGGTATAGGTAAAAGAGATCAAAATATACTTACTATTTTAAAGGTTGAAAGCCTTTTAAAGCGTGACTTTTAAGGTTTGTTTTGATAAAACTCTGTATTTTTGACTTTGATTCAACACTAATGGATGGCGAGACTATTGATATTCTCGCCCAATCATATGGTGTTGGAGATGAGGTAAAAAATATAACAAAAAAGGCTATGGCTGGCGAGCTTGACTTTTTTGAAAGCTTAACCTCTAGAGTCTCTTTGCTAGAGGGGATGTCGTATTTTCTTGCAAAAGATATATGCGAGAATTTACCTGTTATGAATGGTGCTAAAGAGCTTATTGAAAATTTAAAAGCTAAAGGCATTAAGGTTATTGTATTTAGCGGAGGGTTTGATTTAGGCACCAATGCTATGCAAAAAAAATTAAATTTTGATGCTAGTTTTGCAAATATCTTGCACCAAAAAGATGGAAAACTTACGGGCAGAGTTGGCGGAGAGATGATGTTTGGCTTTTCAAAAGGCAAAATGCTTCAAAAAATTCAAAAAATAATTAATGTAGATATTTCTAATACTATGTGTGTTGGAGATGGTGCTAATGATATTTCTATGTTTGAGTATTCAAGTCTCAAAATTGCTTTTTGTGCTAATGAAATTTTAAAACAAAACGCTACACATTGTGTTGATAAAAAAGATCTACGAGAAATTTTAAAACTTATTTAGGTAAAAAATGTATAACAAAAATATTAATTTTTCGCTTTGGTGCGATTTTATTGAAAGAGAATTTTTAAATAACGAATTTGTTGATTTGATCAGCAAAGATATTATAAATGGTGCTACTAGCAACCCTGCTATTTTTAAATCAGCTTTCGTTGGAAGTGAAGCTTATAAGACAGCTATTAAAAATAGCCACAAAAGACATCCAAAAGATATATATGAAACTTTAGCTACTCAAGATATCAAAATGGCAGCTTGCAAGCTTTTAAAAAATTATGCAAATAATGATGATGGTTTTGTTAGCATTGAGGTTGATCCAAATTTGCATGATAATGTTAATGCCACTGTGGAAGAAGGTAAGAGACTTCATCAGATGATCAAAATGCCAAATGTTATGATAAAAGTTCCTGCCACAAAAGAAGGATTTGAAGCAATGAGTGCTTTGATGGCAGATGGAATTAGCGTAAATGCTACTTTAATTTTTTCTCCTGAGCAAGCTAGAGGATGTTTGGATGCCTTTAAAGATGGTGTAGCTCAGTATCAAAAGCGTTTTGTAAATACTATGCTACCACAAGGCGTTATAAGTATTTTTGTCAGTCGTTTTGATAGATTGCTTGATGATAAAATGCAAGAAAAAAGTCTCCCTAAATCTCAAATCGGCATAATGAATGCTACTAAAATATATCATATGATAAAAGATGAGAATTTAAGTAATGTTAGAGCTTTATTTGCAAGCACTGGTGTTAAGGGGAACGAGTTAAGGGCTGATTATTATGTTCGTGAGCTTATGTTTGAAAATACTATCAATACAGCTCCGTTGGATACGATAAAGGAATTTATAAAGCAAAAGGCTGAGCCAAAAGTAGCCACAAGTAAAGAAAATGTAGATAGTTTTTTTAGTGTTTTAAAAAATGCAAATATAGATCTTCAAACAGCTTATAGGGATTTGTTAAATGATGGTCTAAAAGCATTTGTTGTTGCATTTGATGACATATTAAAAGGATTAAAATAATGCTTGATAATCAACATGATGTTGATGTTTCCAAGCTTGATTTTAAGCTAAGAGATGAGCTTAATGCTTATTTAAGACAACTTATAGAGCGTGAAGGAAGTGACTTACATATTAAATCAAATAGCTATATTCGTGGTAGATTTAATGGCGAAATGCAAATTATGAGTGATAAAATTTTAAGTAAGCAAGACGGGATTACTTTAGCAAAAGAGTTGCTTAGAACAAATTTCAAAGATCTTGTAGAGCAAAGAAATGTTGATTTTACTTATAAATTAAATGATGATTATAGATTTCGCGTAAATATATTTTTTCAAATGGATGGCGTTTCTGCAGTTTTTAGAACTATTCCTACAAAACTTCCAACAATGGATGATTTAAAACTTCCACCTGTTATCAAAAAAATATGTGAAAATTTCCATAGAGGTATCATCTTGGTTACTGGACCAACAGGGAGCGGAAAAACAACAACCCTTGCTAGCATGATAAATCATATGAATAAGACAAAAAAAAAGCATATTATAACAATAGAAGATCCTATCGAATATGTTTATAGTGATGAACAGTGTCTTATAAATCAACGTTCAGTAGGGCAAGATGCCAGAAATTTCTCAGAAGCATTGCGAGCATCTTTGCGTGAAGATCCAGATGTTATATTGGTTGGTGAAATGAGAGATCTTGAAACAGTAGAAACAGCTTTACACGCAGCAGAAACAGGACACTTAGTGCTTTCCACTCTTCATACAGTAGACGCCAAAGAGACTATTGGTCGTGTAGTTAGTATGTTTTCTAAAGAGGAACAAAATAGGGTAAAAATGACACTTTCTTCCGTGCTTGCTGCTATAATTTCTCAAAGACTTGTAAAAACAAAAGATGGAAAAAGAAGAGCAGCTGTTGAGGTTTTGATTAAAAATATAAGAATAAGAGATATAATCGCAAACAACAGAGAAGATGAAATTTTTACAGCTATTTCTGAAAGCAAAAATACCTATGGTATGCAGACATTTGACCAGCATTTATTAGAGCTTTATGAAGAGGGCGTTATAGATAGAGAAGAAGCTCTTGAAAAGGCTAGTAGACCAAATGACCTTGAAATCAAAATAAAAAATTCAAATCTTGCTAAGCAAGAAAATGTGATAGGTGTTAAAAAGCATTCTCAAGATGATAGATTTAAAGATAGTATAATTGCACTTAAACAAATTCAAGATGGTGACTAATATAAAATTTATTAATTTTTAGGTATAATCCGTACCTATTTTTTTATGAAAGGATGACGATGTTAGAAGGTATCGTTAGAGAGAGTATCGGTAAGAAGTCTGCAAAGGCTTTGAGAAGAGATGGTTATCTAATCGCGAACATTTATGGTAAGGGATTAGAGAATGTTGCAGCAGCTTTTAAAGTAAATGAATTTATAAAAGAAGCTCGCAAAAAAGAGACCCTTGCATTTGATGTAAAAGTTGGCGAGAATGTATACAAAGTCGTTATCGTTGATTATCAAAGAGATGCTGTTACAAATAATTTAAAACACGTTGATCTTAAAGTAGCTATTCCTGGTCTTGTTTCAAAATATCTTATACCTGTTAAGCCTTATGGCACTCCAATAGGTCTTAAAAACAAAGGTGTTTTAATACAATCAAAAAGACGTATAGCTGTTAAGTGTACTGCTGAGAATTTACCAAACTCTTTTGATATTGATGTTAGCAAACTTGATATAGATGATACTATATTGGTTCGCGATATTGTTGTTCCAGATGGTGTTACTATGGTAGATGCTGACCGTATAGCAGTTCTTGGGGTAATAAAAGCTAGATAAAAGAAGTCTTATAATGATTCTTATCGTGGGGCTAGGTAACCCCACTGAACAATACAAAAATACTAGACACAATATCGGATTTATGCTTATAGACAAGCTTTTAAATTCCGATTTTGTGGATGTTAGCTCATCTAAATTTCAAGGCGATGTTTATAAGCATAAAAATACATTGCTTCTAAAACCAAATACTTATATGAATCTTTCCGGAAACAGCGTAAAAGCTGTTAATGATTTTTATAAGCCAGATCGCATTATTGTTGTTCATGATGATCTTGATTTAAGCTTCGGTGCTATTAAGTTTAAAAAAGGCGGTAGTAGCGGAGGCCATAATGGCATTAAATCAATAGATAATTTAATCGGAAATGATTATGAGAGAGTCAGAATAGGTATCGGTCGTGCTGGCAATGTTACAAATTTTGTTTTAGGTGATTTTAATGATAATGAAAAAAAGATTTTAGATGATATTTTAGAGTATGCTAAAAATGCTATTTTGGAACTTATAAAAAATGATATTTCTTATGCCTCGCAAAAATTTACACTAAAAAAATGGCAAAATGCTGTTTAGATATAAAATTTAAGGTAATGTTTTGAAACTTTATTCTAGATATATTGGCTGGATTTATTTTAAGACATTTTTGATTATATTTTTAGCTTTGGAATTGTTTTATGTTGGGATTGATTTGCTTTCAAATTTCAAAGACTTACCAGTCTCTGCTGGTTTGCAACTTTTATATGTGGGCGCTACTTTTTTAACTGCCATATCATATACAATGCCCATTTCTTTGGTTTTAGCAACAGTTGTCTGTTTTATAGGTATAGCTCGTTCAAATGAGTTTGTAAGCTTTTATGCTTTAGGCGTTTATAAAAATTCTTTGATAAAAATTCCATTTTTGATATCATGTGCCATTACAGTTTTGTATATTTTGCTTAATTTTACATCTTTTGCATATATGTATGATTATCAAAAGAGTATTAAAGACGGGTTTAGTGTAAAAAGAAACACAACTGACTCTTTTTTAAAATTTGATGGAAAATTTATATATATTAAAGAACTCAACCCTTTAGAGCAAAGTATCTCAGATATTGCCATTTTTGATATAAACAACACAACATTAAACAATATTATGTTTGCCAATAATGCCAAATTTAGTTCAGATGAGTGGATTTTAAATGATACAAAAACTATAGTATTGCCTAAAAAATTACAAGTTGGAGAAAAAGGTTTAGATATAAAAACAAATTCCAACGTTCATTCGTTAAAAGGCTTTACTCCCAAAAATATACAAAGTGCAAATAGCGATGAAAGAATAAGCCTTTCCGTTTTAGATACCATTGATTTTATAACAACATTTCAAGGAGAGGGTGCATCTATAAATAATGCAAAATCTATATTTTATACTCTAACAATAGCACCATTATTCGCTCCGATTTTAGTTTTTATATTATATTATCATTTGCCTGTTGTGGGTAGGTTTTTTAATCTAGCATTGGCTAGTTTTGTATATGTGTTAGTAACTCTTATAATATGGGGAGTTTTATTTATACTTGCCAAATTTTCAGCTACTGGAGCATTGATTCCAGAGCTAGGTATTGTTATGCCTGTTGTTTTATTGGCATTTTATTCTATTTATCTGTTTAGGCTCAATCGTTAAGCCAATTTTTGGCATTTTTTTTGTAAAATCTATCCATTTTTACAATAAGGTTTTTTATGGATTACTTCGGCTTAGCACAAAAGTATGATACTCCGCTTTATATATATGATTTTGACAAAATTGCTTTAAGATATAGTGACCTAAAACAAGCTTTTAGCGGTAGAAAATCTCTTGTTTGCTATGCAGTAAAAGCAAACTCAAACTTAAGTTTGCTTAAATTTTTAGCCTCTTTGGGTGCTGGATTTGATTGTGTTAGCGTGGGAGAAATAAAAAGAGCATTGATTGCTGGTGCAAAGCCTTATCAGATGATATTTAGTGGTGTTGGAAAAAGAGATGATGAGATAAAGTATGCTTTGACAAACGATATCTTTATGATAAATTTAGAAAGCGAAGCTGAACTTGAAAGAGTTGAGAACATCGCTAGGGAGCTACAAAAAGTAGCAAGAATTAGCATAAGAGTAAATCCAGATGTTGATGCAAATACTCATCCTTATATCTCTACAGGATTAAATGAAAATAAATTCGGTGTTGATATAGATACAGCTAAAAAAATGTATATAAAAGCAAAAAAATCAGATAACTTGCAACCAATAGGAATACATTTTCACATAGGTTCTCAGATAACAGATATAAGCTCTATAATACAAGCTTCTGGCATAGTAAGCAAACTATTGACTGAACTTAAATCAGTTGATATTGATATTAAATTTTTTGATATTGGTGGTGGTATCGGTATAGTTTATAATGATGAGCGAGATGTAAGCTTATATGATTACGCACAAGGAATTTTAAAAAATCTTTCAGGTCATGATATAACTATAGTGTGTGAGCCTGGTAGGTTTTTAGTTGGCAATGCCGGTGAGTTTTTAACCAAGGTTTTATATGAAAAGAGAAATAAAGACAAAAGATTTGTTATTGTAGATGGTGCTATGAATGATCTTTTAAGACCTAGTTTGTATAATGCTTATCATGGAATTAGTGTTGTTGGAAAAGATAAAGATCATACAATTTGTGATGTAGTTGGTCCTATATGTGAAAGCGGTGATTTTTTGGCTAAAAACATAAAGTTGCCTATATGCGAAAGCGGCGATTTGATTGTTGTTAAAAGTGCTGGGGCATACGGGTTTAGTATGAGTTCTAATTATAACACAAGACCTAGGGTTGCTGAGGTGGCAATCATAAGCAATAAGGACAAGCTTATAAGAAAAAGAGAAAGCTTTGATGATGTTATAGCTCTTGAAAAGGAGTGTTTGGAATAATGCAAGATATTGATGATTTAAGAAAAGATATTGATGATATTGATGATTTGATTTTAGAAAAATTAAATCAAAGAATGAAATTTGTCAAGAAAATAGGGGAGTTAAAACAAACTAATGGCTCTCCTATTTATAGACCTGAGCGTGAAAAGGCTATATTAAATCGCTTAGAAAGTTATGAGGATAATCTTTTAAATAAATCAGCAATTGAATCAATATATCTTGAAATTTTTGCGGTAAGTAGAAATATTGAAATGCCACAAAAAATAGCATATCTTGGGCCAGAAGGCACATATACTTATCAAGCTGCAGAGAGTCGTTTTGGAGCAATGAGCGAATACCTAGCACTTGCAAGTATCGAATCAGTATTTACAAAGTTATCTCAAAAAGAGGTTAAATACGGAGTTGTTCCGATAGAAAACAATACAGAAGGTGCAGTCGGTGCTACTTTTGATTGTTTGGCTAAGTTTGAAAATGTTAAAATAGTTTCAGAAATTTATTTGGATATTCATCATAGTTTTATTAGTCTAAATGAAAATCTAAAAAATATAAAAACAATATATTCTCATCCACAAGGTTATAATCAGTGCAGAAATTTTTTGGAAAGTCATATGCTTTCAGGTGTTACTTTTATTGCTGCAAAATCAACAGCACATGCTGCCTTTTTGGCTTCTAAAGATAAAGAATCAGCCGCGATTTGTTCTAAGATAGCTGCTAAACTTTATAATGTTCCTATAATGTTTGAAACAATTGAAGATAATATGGCAAATAGAACTAGGTTTTTTGTTTTGAGTGATTTTAAAACAAATAAGACAAAGCACTCAAAAACATCAATACTTGCAAAAACAGATCATCTTCCGGGTTCTTTGGCTGATTTGTTAAATCTTTTTAAATCTGAAAATATAAATCTTAGCAAGCTAGAAAGCAGACCTATAAAACAGCGTGAGTTTAGATCTTTGTTTTTTATTGATTTTGATGGGCATATAGATGATGATAGAGTTCAAAATGTATTAAAATCATGTAAGAAAATCGGGATAGAGGTAACATGGCTTGGGAGTTATCTCAATGGAGATGAGGGATGAAATTTAATAAAATTTTATCAAATTTAAAAAACTATGAAACAGGAAAACCAATAGAACTAGTTGTTTGTGAGTTTGGCACAAATCCAGAAGATGTTGTAAAATTAGCCAGCAATGAAAATCCTTTTGGTGTTAGTAAAATGGTTGAGCAGGGTATGCAAGAGGTGTTCAAGAATGCATATTTATATCCTGATGATAGCTATTATGAGTTAAAAGATGTTTTGGCAAATAAACATAATGTTCAATCCTCAAATATTATAATTGGAGCTGGAAGTGATCAGATTATTGAGTTTTGTGTGCATACAAAGGCAAATAAAAAAAGTGCTGTTTTGATGGCTGGTGCAACATTTGCTATGTATGAAATTTATGCCAAACAGGTTGGCGCTGAGATTATTAGAACAAAATCAAAAACACATAATTTAAAAGAGCTAAAAGAACTTTATAAGGCAAATAAAGACAAAATAAGCATTATATTTTTGTGTCTGCCAAACAATCCACTTGGTGAGTGTGCTGATGCAAAAGATGTTTATAAATTTATAAACAAAATCAAAAAGAATGTTTTGGTCGTTGTTGATTGTGCTTATATGGAATTTGCTAGTTTTAAGGATAAAGATAAGCTTATACAAGCTAAATATTTGATTGAAAATTTTGAAAATGCTATATTTTTAGGAACATTTTCAAAAGCTTATGGGCTTGGTGGAATGCGTATTGGTTATGGGATTGCAAATAAATTTATAATCTCTGAATTAAATAAATTAAGACCACCTTTTAATATAACAACTCTTAGTTTAAGGGCTGCTATTTTGGCATTACAAGATCAAAATTTTGTTGATGAATGTGTAAAGAGCAATTTTTTGGAAATGAAAAGATATGAAACTGTTGCCGATAGTTTAAATATAGAGTATATACCAAGCTATGCAAATTTTATAACTCTTAAATTTAAAGAGCAAAATAGCACAGATATATGTCAAAATCTCTTAAAAAAAGGTATAATTTTAAGAGATTTGCAAAGCTATGGTTTGAATGCTATTCGTATTACGATAGGCACATCAGAACAAAACACTAAAGTTTTAGAACATTTAAGGGAAATTTTAAAGTAAAAGCATGGATTTAAAAGCATTACTTCAACAAATAAGTCAAGTTTATCAAAAATTATCTTTAAGACAAAAAATAGTAATAGCTAGTTCGGTTGTTGTTGTTGTTGGTTTTTTGGTTTTTTTGACTCTGTTTAAGTCAAAGACAAATACCTATGCTGGATATAGTGTTTTATTTGAAAATATAAGCGCAAATGATTCAGCTTTAATTATAGATCAGCTCACAAAAGATGGGGTGGATTATAAACTTGTAAATGAAGGCACTATACTTGTTCCAAATGCTGATGTTTATAAGGAACGAATATCTGTTGCAACTCTTGGTATCCCAAAAGAGAGCAAGATTGGATTTGAAATTTTTGACAAGCAAGAATTTGGAGCCACAGATGTCGAGCAAAGGGTTAAATATCAAAGAGCATTAGAAGGTGAGCTTGCAAGAACGATAGAAAGCCTTGCTCCAATAACCAAGGCTACAATCAGAATAGCATTTCCAAAAGAAACGGTATTTACAGAAAGACAAAGCCCACCAACAGCATCTGTTGTGCTTGAGTTAAAATCAGGTGGTTCTCTTGGTGCAAAGCAAATTTTTGGTATTAAAAATCTAGTCGCAGCTTCTGTTACAAATTTAACCTTAGAAAATGTAAAAATAGTAAATCAAGATGGTGTAGCATTAGGTGAAGAAGATGGCTTTGATAGTGAGATGATAATTCAGCAAATTCGCTACAAAAAAGAATTTGAAAATAATTACGAACAAAAAATAATAAACGTGCTAGCACCAATAGTTGGCGGAACTAACAAAGTTGTTGCTAAGGTAAATATAGAGTTTGATTTTGACAAAAAAGACTCTCAAAGTGAGGTTTATGATCCAAACAATGTTGTTAGAAGCGAAAGTAACGTAGAAGAAAAAAGACAGGGCAGGACAAAAAATGATATCCAAGGTGTTCCTGGCGCTGTAAGCAACATAGGTCCTGTAGAAGGTCTTGATGATAACAAATTGGAAGAACAGTATAATAAAAGTTCTCAGCAAACAAATTATGAAATTTCTAAAAAAATTACAAATGTAAAAGGTCAGTTTGCTACTATTTTAAGAGTTAGCGCAGCCGTTGTTGTTGATGGTATTTATCAGAATAAAAAAGATGAAAATGGAAATTTATTAGATGAATTTGAATATATATCTTTAAACGACTCTCAAAAAGCTTCAATTACAAATTTGATAAAACAAGCTATTGGTTTTAATGCTAGTAGGGGCGATGAGGTAACGCTTGATAACTTTGAGTTTAAAAATTTAACAAGGGTCTCTCCAACCCAAAAAGTAAATGGGTTTATGCAAGATTATATTATTCCTTTTATGCCTTTGCTTAAATATATTTTTGCTATATTTTTGCTATATTTATTCTACAAAAAAGTTATCGTTGTATTTATGCAAAAGATGCTTGAAGATATTAAAGAAGATGAAGATGACTTGGGTATCGATCACCTTGAAAATTTAGAGATAGATGATGAGGACACCTTGGAGAAATTTAAGGCAGCCAAGAAAAAAGTCGAAGAGCAGCTTGGTCTTACTGGTGAGTTTAATGAAGATGAGCTTAAATACGATGTATTGCTTGAAAAGATGAAGGGTATAGTTCAAGAAAGAAGCGAAGAGATATCAATTTTGCTTCAAGATATGGTAAAAAATGACAGCGATTTTAATGTTCGCAAGGAGTTGTAAATGGCTATAAAACTATCAGATCAACAAAAGCTCATATATGACGATTTATCAATGCCAGAAAAGATTGCTATACTTTTAATACAGCTTGGAGAGGAATCTACAAGTTTGTTATTTTCTCATATGGATGTTGATGTTATAACTGATATCTCAGGTTATATAGCAACTTCTAAAAATATTGATAAACAAGTGGCTGGTGCTATACTTGAAGAGTTTTATGCGTTAATGCAATCAAACCAATATATGAGAAGTGGTGGTCTTGAGTATGCTAAGGAAATTTTGTATAGGACATTTGGACCTGAAGCAGCTCAAAAGATTCTTGATAAATTAGCAAAAAGTATGGAAAATACAAAAAGCTTTGGTTATCTTACAAAGATAAAACCGCAACAACTTGCTGATTTTATAGTAAAAGAACACCCACAAACAATAGCTCTTATTTTAGCACACATGGATGCTACGGGGGCCGCCGAAACACTTGCTTATTTTCCAGATGAATTAAGAAGCGATGTTGTTATAAGAATGGCTAATTTAGGCGATATTAGCCCATCTGTCATAAAACGTGTATCAACAGTCCTTGAAGGTAAGCTTGAAAGTCTTACATCTTACAAGGTTGAAGTTGGTGGACCAAGGGCTGTTGCTGAAATGCTTAATAGACTAGGTCAAAAAGCTTCTAAGGCAACCATATCATATATAGAGCAAAATGATGAAAAACTAGCAAACACCATTAAAGAGCTTATGTTTACATTTGAAGATATTAGCACACTTAATGCTAACGCTATACGTGAGATTTTAAAAAATGTAGAGAAGAAGGATCTTATGGTTGCACTTAAAGGTAGCAGTGATAGCTTAAAAGATAAATTTTTATCCAACATGTCTCAAAGAGCAGCTGAAGCTTTTAAAGAGGAGATGGGGTATTTGGGTGCTGTTAGAGTTAAGGATGTGGAAGATTCCCAAAGACGCATAGTTGAGGCTGTTCAAGCACTAGCAGAACAAGGTGTGTTCCAAGTTGGTGAAGCAGATGAGATGATAGAATAATGAAAAGCAGTGTTATAACAAACGAAATTGCCAATAAGCATTTTGTTGAAAATTATCGTTTTAAAGTTTTGGGTAGTGATATGTCTAATGAAAAAGATAAGATTTCGCATGAGCAACACACCTCGTCTTCTTCTGAAGATGAAAATAATAAAAATATAGAGCCACAACAAAATAATATTAACCAACAAAATATACAGTCTTATGAAACTCAAAATAAATCATCAAATTTTGATGCAGGATTTGTTGAAGAATTGCTTAAAAAAACAGATGAGCTTAGCTCAAATATGATAAAACTTCAAATGCAGATAGAAAACCAAGAGAGTGAGTTTACAAAAAGGCTAGAGGCAGAAGTTGCAAGAGCAAAAGAAGATGGTAAAAATGAAGGCATCGCTGAGTCAAATTCGGCTTTTGACGCAAAACTTAAAGAGCTAAATGATAAATTTAATGCTTCCATTGAAAAACTCGCAGTTAAATTTAATGAACTTGATGAATTTATACTTAAAAACGAGCAGGACTTGGCCGAAACATCAATAAGTATAGCAAAAGAGGTTATTGGTTCTGAAGTAGAACAAAAATCAGAAAAAATAGCTTATGCGGTAACTAAAAATTTACTTCAAGATATAAAAGATGCAAAAAATATAACTCTTAGAGTAAATCCTGATGATGGCGAGTATCTAAAAAATGCTTTTTTAGAAAATTCACACATTAAAATAGAATTAGATGATGCTATTAGCAAGGGCGGTGTTGTTATTATAAGTGAGCTGGGCAATATTGATGCAACGCTTCAAACTAGAATTGAAAAATTAAAGACTTTGATGGAATAAAAAATGGATATAAAAAATTTAAATTTAGAAGAACTAAACCAGCTGTGTGAAAAAATAAGAAAAAGAATAATAGATGTAGTTAGTAAAAATGGAGGACATCTTAGTTCAAATATAGGGGCAGTTGAGCTTATAGTAGCTATGCATTATGTTTTTGATGTTAAAAAAGATCCATTTATTTTTGATGTAAGCCACCAATCTTATGCACATAAACTTTTAACGGATAGATGGGATGATTTTGAAACACTTAGGCAATTTGGTGGCATAAGTGGCTTTTCAAAGCCAAGCGAAAGTGAAGCTGATTATTTTATAGCTGGACACAGCTCGACATCTATCTCATTGGCTGTCGGCGCAGCAAAATCAATCAAACTCAAATGTGAAGACAGACTACCTGTAGCTTTGATAGGAGATGGCTCTATGAGTGCTGGAATGGCATATGAGGCATTAAATGAACTCGGGGATAGAAAATATCCTTGTGTGATTATACTAAATGATAACGAAATGAGTATAAGTCGGCCAATAGGTGCTTTAAGCAAGTATTTAAGTCATATTATGGCCGGAAAGTCTTATCAGAAATTTAAAGGTGGGGTTGAAAAATTTCTTTCATATATGCCTGATTCGGCTGCATATATGGCAAGAAGAATGGAAGAAAGCATTAAGCTAATTACCCCCGGTATAATTTTTGAAGAGCTTGGACTTGAATATATAGGTCCTGTAAATGGACATAAATTAAGTGAGCTCATATCTACTTTTGAAACAGCAAAATCAATGAATAAGCCAGTAATTATTCACGCTCAGACCTTAAAAGGTAAAGGTTACAAAAATGCAGAAGGGCATTTTGCTTCTTGGCATGGAGTTGGACCATTTGATGTAAAAACTGGTGAAGTGATAAAGAAAACAAACTCAAAAGTTCAAGCTACTAAGATTTTTAGTGATCATCTTTTGAAGATGGCAGATGAGCATAAAAATATAGTTGGTATAACAGCCGCAATGCCAACAGGAACCGGTATGGATGCTTTGATAGAGGCTTATCCTGATAGATTTTGGGATGTTGCGATAGCAGAACAACACGGTGTTACATCAATGGCAGCAATGGCAAAAGAGGGTTTTAAGCCTTTTGTGGTTATTTACTCTACGTTTTTGCAAAGAGCTTATGATCAAATTATTCATGATGCCTGTATATCAAATCTAAATATGACTTTTGCTATGGATAGAGCAGGTATTGTAGGAGAAGATGGAGAGACTCATCAGGGTGCTTTTGATATAAGTTTTTTAAATGCAATACCAAATATGGTTTTGTTTGCACCACGCTCACAAAATAGCTTAAAATTTGCAATGGAATTTGCGTATGAATACAAAGGTGTTAGTGCATTTAGATTTCCAAGGGGATCTTTTGGCATAGATGATTCGGATTTTAAGGCCAATAAGCTAGAACTAGGCAAGTCTGAAATGCTTGCTCAAACAGATAGTGATATAGCTTTTATAGGGTATGGAAATGGTGTTGGTAAAGCTAATGCGGTTAGAAATATCATAAAAGATAGATTGGATGTAAATTTAGTTGATTTAGTCTTTATAAAGCCACTAGACCGTGAGTTTTTGATAAACTTATCTAAGAAAACAAAAAAATGGTATATCTTTAGTGATAGTGTAAAAAAAGGAGGGGTTGGAGATATATTAAGCTCATTTTTACAAGAAAATAATATTTTTGATGTTAGTGTTGTGAGTTTTGAGTATGATGATAAATTTATAACTCATGGAAATACAAATTTAGTTGAAGAAAGTATGGGAATATCGCCGAATTTAATAGCTCAAAAAATACTAATAAATAATAAATATTAATTAATAAAGAATACTTTAAGCACATTTTTAGTATATTTAAAATAGACTAAAATAAATTTAAAGGAGTGCTTATGCAACATGTTTCCTTATTGAAGCGGTTTGGCTTAAAAGTAACGCCCCAAAGACTTAGTGTTCTAAAAGTTTTAGATAAACACACACACCCAACTATAGATGAACTATATGAAGAGATAAAAAAAGAAAATCCATCTGTTTCGTTGGCTACTGTATATAAGAATTTAAACACACTAAAAGATGAAGGTTTGGTAGTTGAGGTTAATATAATAAATCAAAAACCAAGATATGATATATACGAACACCCTCACATTCATGTTGTTTGTGATAATTGTGGATATGTTCAAGATGTTAGCTATGATGATGCTGAACTTAATAAATACCAAGAAAATCTTGAAAAAAATCTAGGTAATATTATAGAGCGATTAAATCTAGTTGCTAATGTCAAAACTTGCAAAAAATGTAGATAATGAGCTTTTTTAGCTCATTATAAAACCAAATTTTGTTCTAAAAATACTAAATTTTTAAGCCATAACTTGCTAAAATAGAGTTAAATACTATGGAGGCTTTATGGAGTTATTTATACAGCGTAGATTCTTACTTAAAGATAACAAGCTTCTTGAATTTTTAACATCTCTTGGTGTATTTTTTAATGCATACAACACTACTCAATTTTATACAAAAATCACACCACAAGAAGAAATAATTTATAAAAACAATGATAATGCATTTATAAAAATAAGAAAAATAACTTCAAATAACTCAGTAAAAACTGACTCTCAAAAAATAAGCGAAGATGAATTTAATGATGCATTAAAATATAAATTAGGTTCTGTTATTTATAAAAAACGTTATGCTTTTATGATAAATAATAATAACTCTTATATTGATGAATATATGGGCGATTTATCAGATCTTTGCATGCTTGATATAGAGTTTAAAAATGAGCTTTATGGTATATTTTTTAAAATCAAAGAGCCTTTTGGTGATTTTGTATTGCAAGATGTTAGTGATAAGAATGAATTTAGCGATAAAAACTTATCTCTTTTTGGATATCTTAAAAAAGATTTTGATAGCGATTCAAAAAGCTCACACTCCAAAAATGCCCTTAAATATATTTTTTTAAAAAATATTGATAGACAAAGTTATGGTTTTGAAGATGAAATGATGCTTTTAAGTATTTTTGATAAGGTGTTTGATTTTGAATTAACAAACGCTTTTAAAGATAATTTTAAAAAGATAAATCAAATTTATAAAATAAAATTAGAGCTTTTGTCTTGTGTTAATGTTATGCAAGATATCAAAGATTGTGGTGATTTAAAAGATTTTATAAACGATGCTTTGGTTATTGAAAATGAAAATATAAAAAATGAATTAGATAAAATAAAAAGCAAAGACATCTTGAGTGATTGGGAGCTTTTTTTACAAGAAGATAGTAGCTTTTATGATGGAGATTTTGCCGATAAAAAAATTATAAATTTAGTTTCTTATGCTCTTAGGCTTGAGAGTTTAAGGGTTTTAAAATCACTTCGAA